>JAFUKV010000212.1 GCA_017467745.1 Bacteroidaceae bacterium
ACCGCACGGGCCGGTATCGCCCATTTCCCAAAAGTTATCTTTACGGTTACCGTTGATGATACGGTTTTTCGGTAAAAATTTTTCCCAATATCCGGCAGCTTCATTGTCTCGTTCCAAGCCTTCGGGCGCATATCCTTCAAATACGGTAGCGTACAGACGGTCGGGGCTGAGTTTTAGCACGTCTACCAGATATTCCCATGCCCATTCTATGGCTTCTTTTTTGAAATAGTCGCCGAACGACCAGTTTCCGAGCATTTCAAACATAGTATGGTGGTATGTGTCTAATCCCACCTCTTCGAGGTCATTGTGTTTTCCGCTTACTCGGAGGCACTTTTGAGAGTCCGCCACACGTTTGTATTTTGCAGAGGTATTACCTAAGATGATGTCTTTAAATTGATTCATACCTGCATTGGTAAACATTAAAGTGGGGTCGTCTTTTACAACCATCGGTGCAGAAGGCACGATTTGGTGTCCCTTAGAGGCGAAAAAGTCTTTGAATGACTGTCTGATTTCTTTGGCTGTACGCATTATGTTTTATGTTAAATTATCGTTTTGTCGGGAGGCTGTCCGGATAAACTCTCCAAATAAGCCTCCATAATATTAATATTCTGAAAAACAATTTGCAAAAATAACGCAAAATATTAATTTTGCGCCTATTGAGGCATGAAAAAATGCTAATAGTTGTTCCAAAATGCCGGTTTACATTGTTTGCGGTAAGGAATATCTTGTATGTAAAAAGCATGAGAAAAAAAATATATTACATATATAATCCCAATACGCTTAGTTACGATCGGGTTTATCCGTCTTTACGAGAACGGTTTTTTACCGTCATGCGTCATTTGTTTATGGGTATTCTTATCGGGGTAGGCATATTTGCCGGATTGAATTATTTTATCGATTCTCCGCAGGAAAAGAAAATGAAGAAAGACCAAGAAGGGCTTTTGTTGCAATATAGCTTGATGTCGAAACAGCTGGATGAGGCTTTGACGGTACTTTCGGATATTCAGCAACGCGATGATAATCTGTATCGGGTTCTTTTGCAAGGGGAGCCTATACCTGCCGCTACTCGAAGCGCGGGTTTGGGAGGAGATAACCGCTATAATCATCTATCTTCTCTTCCGGACGCTGATTTGGTAATTTCTACGGCGAAGAAGATAGATCAATTACGCCGTCAACTTTATATTCAAGCACAATCGTTCGATGAAATAGTTGAGTTGGGAAGGACGCATAAAGACCGGTTGAAATGTATACCTGCCATACAACCTGTGGCTAATAAAGATTTGAAACGTACGGCTTCCGGTTATGGGTGGCGTATAGACCCTATTTACAAAACCCGCCGTTTTCATGAAGGGATGGACTTTACGGCTCCCGTAGGTACTCCGGTGTATGTAACGGGCGATGGTGTTGTGGAATTTTCCGGTTGGCAAACGGGTTATGGAAATACGGTGGTTATAGATCATGGTTATGGGTATAAAACCCGTTATGCGCATTTGAGCAAGATATTGACGCAAAGAGGACGCAGAGTGAAACGCGGAGAAGAAATTGCGTTGGTGGGAAATACCGGAAAATCTACCGGTCCGCATCTTCATTATGAGGTTATATATAAGGGGCAGCATGTGAATCCGGTAAATTATTATTATATGGATTTATCGCCTGAGGAATATGATAATATGATACAATTGGCCGAAAATCAAGGGCAAGTGATGGATTGAGTATGGGAAAAGGCGAAAATAAACTTTATTACACGATAGGAGAAGTGGCGGATATGTTTCAGGTGAACGAATCGTTACTTCGTTTTTGGGAAAAAGAGTTCGATATTCTGTCTCCTCGCAAATCGGATAGAGGTACACGTCGTTACAGCCGTGAGGATGTGGATAATGTGGCGTTGATTTATCATCTTGTGAAAGAAAAGAAATTGACATTGGCAGGGGCTCGTAAACAGCTGAAAGATAATAGAGAAGGGGTGAAACGTACTCATGAGGTTATAGCTCGTTTGATAGCGATACGGGAGGAGTTGATAGCGATTCGCAATGAATTGTAGTTAATTCTGCGTCTATTGAATAGGCGTTATTATTTATTTAAATGCGGTTTGGTATGATTATCGAGAAAATTTTTGTTGAACCTTGAATTTGCCGGTATTTGTTGTAATGCTTGACAAAAAATTATTATATGACGGTTTTATTAATATGTTGAGTCGTGTAGAAGTAAAAAAAGTGCGATTAGCATGTGGCTTAATCGCCATAAAAACGATTAGCCACATCCTGTTGTAAATAAAATTTGAGATGGAACCTTAATCGGTTAATTGTTTGCTTAGTTTTTCTTTGATTTTATTTAATCGGCTTTTTACCGTTCCGATTTTCGAATCGGTAATTTGCGCTATTTCTTCGTATTTATATCCTGCTAAGAATAGAGAGATGGTCTGTCTTTCTATCGGAGACTGTAATTTTTCGATAGCGGAGGTTAATTCATTCAGGGATATTTTTAAGTGGAAATCGTTTGTTCCCGTTTCGTCAGGAATGTCTATTTGCATATCGCGACTTGTGCGGGTGCTGTATTTTTGGTTGTCTAATATTCGACGTTTGTCGGATATAAAAGTATTAAACATGATTTTCTTAATCCATGCCAATAAATTTTCTTCACGGATATATTTTTCTTGATTTTCTAATGTTTTTAACACTGTTTCTTGAAAAAGGTCATTAGCCTTTTCTTTATCAGTAGTCAAATACAACGCGAACTTTTGCAATTTATCTTGCAGTTCTAAAAGGCGGATAGCAAAGGTTTCCATATCGCTTTAAAATAAAGATATTTTCTTTTACGAAGATTTATATCTTCAATGTAACACTTGTAAATAATTTAGGTAATTATACCTGACTTGTAAATTCTTAAAATAATTTGTCTTTAAATTTCTGACGGTGTAAAAGTAGATATTATTTTTTATTTTCAAAGGAAAGTGGAACTTTTTATATGTTAAATAACGGTTTGCTTATTGTGAAAATTCTTAAACAAATATCTATGCATTGTATATCAGATTGTTATGGTAGTAGAGCGTGACTTATTTATGAAATTTGGGGGCTCTTATGTATCGAATATAATATATGTGTGATAAAAAAAGAGCGTAGAATAAGAATTTATCGTTCAAATTTGCTAAAAATATCCGGATATGATTCTGGTATTGTACGCTCCTTTTTTCAAAGTTTTTGTTTATAGAGATGCTTTATTTTTTCTTTAATGCTTTGTTAATGGCTTTTACTACTAAGGGTTCCATTACTTTATAACCTTCTGCGGTGGGATGTACTCCGTCTTTTGTGTATTCTGCTTTCATTCCTTTGCGGCTGTCGAGCATCGGCGTGTAACAGTCTACGTATTCGGCTTTAATTTCTTTTGCAAATGTTTCTAACCATTTGTTCAGTTCTGCTATTTTTTCAACGGGTTTAACGTGTTTTGCCCATCCGTATTCGTATGCAGGCAGTACGGAAATCAATACTACTTTTATTTTATGAGCCTTAGCCATTTCGGTCATGGCGGTTATGTTGTCTTGTATCATTTTCAGAGTAGAGGGGCCTGTGTTTCCGGCAATGTCGTTTGTACCGGCCAAGATAACGACAACTTTGGGTTGCAGGTCTATTACGTCCTGATGGAAGCGGAGTAACATTTGAGGAGTAGTTTGCCCGCTGATACCTCGACTGATGTACGGGTTTTGCGAAAAAAACTCGGGACGAAGGTTTATCCAGCCTTCGGTAATGGAGTTACCCATAAATACCACCCGGTTTTCTTTTTTACTCGGAGCCGGTAATTTGGCGTTTTCATTTTTAAACCGGTTGAGATTTGCCCAGTCTTGGGCTTGTAGGCTGATTGTCGAAATGATGATAAAAGCGAATAAAGTGTAAATGTATTTCATTGTTATATTATAGTTTGATGTTAAACTTTGGGTAATTTCCACGGGTTTCTGTAATGAGCTTTGGCCAGTCTGTTGGCCTCTTTGTCGCCTGTGAAGCGACTTTTTGCATCGTCCCAAACGACTTCGCGTTGCAGACGGCAGGAGATATTGGCTAAATGGGACATTTTGGCTACGCGAGCTCCGATGGCAATGTCTGCGTTAGGTAGTTGCCGTGTCTGGATGCAACTTAGCATGTTGGCTACGTGATTTTTAAGGCCTTTCCCTTCTCCTTTCTTAAAAGGAACGGCTTCCATACGGCGGTTTTTTCCGGCTACAACGGGAATTACTTCCCATCCGCTACGGTCGAGGACGAGCGTTCCGTTTTCGCCGAAAAACGCCAATCCTTCGCGTCGGTTATATAAGCCGTGATTGATGCCGCAAGCGTGATCCCAAATAATATTGAAATCGTCGTATGCGTATGTCGCCATCAATGTGTCGGGTGTTTCCATTGCATCTGTGGGATAAGCCATTTTTCCGCCGCTGCCGAATACTCGTTCGGGCAATCCGGCGTTCATCCCTTCGAGCGCATAGTCTAACAGATGCACTCCCCAGTCGGACATTAGCCCTCCGGCATAGTCCCAAAAGAACCGGAAATTATAATGGAAACGGTATTCATTAAACGGACGTTTCGGTGCGGGGCCTAACCACATGTCGTAATCTACTCCGGCGGGCGGATTAGAGTCGGGCTTTACGGGCAAGGTAGGTTTGCCGTCTTGATATGCCCACACTTTTACGGTGCGAATGCGTCCGATATTGCCGGCTTTGAGGTATGCCGCCGCTTCGTCCCAATGCGGATCGCTACGTTGCCATTGTCCTACCTGTACTATACGGTTGTATTTACGTGCGGCGCGTACCATTAAATCGCACTCTTCAATGGTATTTGCCAGAGGTTTTTCTACATATACGTCTTTCCCGACTTCGCAGGCGTGTACGGTAGGTAGACAGTGCCAATGGTCGGGAGTACCGACTATTACCACATCGACATCTTTGTTGTCGATGACTCTTCGCCAATCTTTGTATAAGTTGGGTACGGCTTTTCCTGTTTTTTTCAGCACATCGTTAGCCCGGCTATTCAGCCATTTGTCGTCTACGTCGCAAAGCGCTACGCATTCTACTTCGGGGAATCCCAAAAATGTATTTAAGTCGCTCCATCCCATGCTGCGACACCCGATAAGAGCTACTTTGACTTTATTGCTGGGGGCGGTTGCACCGTAAACGGAAGCAAACGATTTTCCGAGTAAAGGAGCCATTGTGAAACCGGCTGCCGTCAGTGCCGATTTTTGTAAAAAGTCTCTTCTGTTCATATTTATTTGTGTTTTTATTTTACCCAATAGTCTACTACGGTAATGGCTGATAGTTTGCCGTTAATTAATTTTCCGAATGCCTGATGTGCGGGATGCACTAAGTAATCGTTGCGATCTTTTTCTGAATGGAATGTAACAAAAAAGCAATGGGTTAAACCTTTTTGCAATCCTTCGGGGCTGCAATCCGTACCCCACTCGTAGTCTTTTATTTGTTCTATTTGCTTGGGAAGCGCTTGAAAAGCATCTTCTATTTCTTTTACTTGGTCGGCGGTAACGGTAGTGTCGAACCCGAATAAAACGACATGCCGGAGGAGTTTTTCAGGTTTGTCTTCTTGTTTTGAACAAGCGGAAAAAAATGTACATACCAATATAAACAGAGGTAATAATTTGAGGTTTTTCATAATGTTTGAATTCTCATAGTTTTTAATTATAGAACAAACTTACGCAAAAAAAATCGTTTAGTAAATAATTTGTATTTAAAACTTGAAAAGAGGTAAGTTTTTGTTCTTGCGATGTGTGTAAAGTGTAATGAAAATAAAAAAAACAACATCAAAAAGTTCGATTTTTTCGCTAAGTACAAAGCAAATGTATTATATTTGCCGGTAAATTCTAAAATATATAAAATCGAAATGGCATTAATCATACCCAAACAATACAAACTGAAACTTTTACCGGAAACGACAGAATTGGCTATTATGACGTTGAAGGAAGATTTTCAGCACAGATTATCGAAAGAACTTAATTTGCGCCGAGTTACGGCTCCGTTATTTGTTTTGACCGGTACCGGAATTAATGATGATTTAAACGGCACGGAACGTTCCGTGAAGTTTCCTATTAAATGTATGGGAGATCGTAAGGCGGAGGTAGTTCATTCGTTAGCGAAATGGAAAAGGATGAAGTTGGGCGCTTACGGCATAGCTCCGGGTTACGGACTGTATACGGATATGAACGCTATCCGTTCTGATGAGGATTTGGATAATTTACATTCGTTGTACGTTGACCAGTGGGATTGGGAGTTGACCATTCGGGAAGAGGACCGGACATTGGCTTATTTGAAATCTGTTGTAAATAGGATATATGCGGTTGTAAAAGAGATGGAGATGAAAATTTATTCCAGTTTCCCCCATATTACGCCGGTATTGCCCGAAAATATAACATTTTTACATGCCGAAGAGTTGTTGCAGATGTTTCCGACTTTATCGTCGAAAGAGCGTGAGGCGGAGGCTGCAAAAAAATATGGAGCTATATTTATAATAGGGATAGGTTCGAATTTGTCGAACGGTGAGCCTCATGATGGACGTGCTCCCGATTACGATGACTGGACTACGCCTAATGAAGACGGGTATTTGGGATTGAACGGCGATATTGTGTTGTGGAATCCGATTCTTGAATGTCCTTTTGAAATTTCGTCTATGGGTATTCGTGTAGATAAAACAGCTTTGTTAAGGCAATTGGAATTAAAAAATTGTATGGAACGAACCAACCTTGAATTTCATAAAGCGTTGCTGGATGATCGCATACCGTTGTCGATAGGCGGAGGGATAGGCCAGTCGCGATTGTGTATGTTCCTTTTGCAGAAAGCGCATATCGGAGAGGTTCAAGCGAGTATTTGGCCGGAAGACCAGATCGCAGAATGCGCTAAACATCATATTATGCTTTTATAATATAAACGATTTTTTGTATGGAATGAGGTTGCTTATAACTTATAAGCAACCTCATTTTTTATTACAAAGGCAGTTTGTCGGATATTTTTTATGTTTTTGGAGGTTTGAAATAAAAATAATTTCTTTTTTTTTGATGAAATATGCAAAATATTATTATATTTGCGAATATGCCTTCCGATAATATCGAATATGTCCGAAGCGTTTCAAAACAATGTAACCTATTATCAACTTTAAATATACCGATTTATGAAAACTTCAAACCCTTTTTTGCCTTTGCCTTTACGGTTTTTATTTTTGTGTTTCGCATTGTTAATGCCATTGGTTGCATGCTCGGATGATGATGATAATGGAGATAATGGCGATTCCGGACAAAAGGGAACTTCCCTTACCGTATACCAGCAACTTCAAAGCGCTGCGGATAAATCTTTAACTGTCGACGATATTGTAAGTTCCGAATCATTTACTGTTTTTACGTTGAGCGATAACAGTAAAATCGAATTACAAAGAAGGAATAACGTAGTTAATCTGGAAAGCGAAGAGAGTAAAAATGTATTTTCTCTTATTAAAGGACCTAAAAATACATGGGTGTTAGGCGGAAAAGATTTGCAGATTCCTGTTGTAACGGCACTTTCGGCTAACCCTGTTGTTGTATGTGTAACATTCGATAAAAATGTCGTTACCGTTTATTTGGATAACGGCGATACAATCGTTATAAATCGTAGCGGCGAGGAAGAGATATTTTCGTTTGTATTGGAAGCCGACAAAAATAAAGATTTGGATGAAGATATTTCTGCGGTAATAAATGGGAATTCCGCCTATATCGTTTTGCCTGAAATGGCTTCTTCCGAAGCGTTGGTATTGAGTTTCGGGTATAGAGGCGTATCTGTTAAGATTGGAGAGATAATTCAAGAAAGCGGCGTTACCGTTAATGATTTTGCAGCTCCGCTTACATATAGTTTGATAAAACAAGACGGCTCGAAGATAGATTATACCGTTACGGTAAAATCTGTACCCCGTATTCCGAGAATATATATAAATACGGAAAACGAGGCGGAGATTAAAGATAAAGAGAACTATGTAAAGTCTGTTGTGAGAATAGAAGACCCGGATAAACTCTATACGGACGGCACGGTTTTTGAGGGTTCGGCCGGAGTACGAGGCAGGGGAAATTCTACGTGGGGAATGCCGAAGAAACCCTATCGGATAAAATTAGATGAAAAAGCCAAATTGTTGGGTATGAGTACGGATAAAAATTGGGCTTTGTTAGCAAATTATTCCGATAAATCTCTTTTAAGAAATGTCGCGGCATTTGAAATATCCCGTATTGTCGATATGAAATGGACGCCTAAGTCGGTCAGCGTAGAGTTCTATTTGAATGGAACGTATCAAGGCGTTTACTGTTTGACGGAACAAGTGAGGGTTTCGTCTGAGCGGCTTGATTTGGATTTGGTAACAGACCAAGATATTAGCGGTGAAGCCTTGACGGGTGATTATTTTATGGAGTTGGACTTTCATTTTGATGAAGGCGCTCGGTTTAAAACCGATTTGAAGGAGTTGCCTATGATGTTTAAAGATCCGGAGGAGCCGACAGCGGAACAGTTTGAATACGTTAAGAATTTCTATAATACGGCGGAAACAGTGCTATATTCTGAAAATTTTAAAGATGCGGAGGACGGGTATCGTAAATATATAGATGTAGAGTCGTTTATAAAATATTACATCGTACAGGAACTGTCGAAAAACTGTGATGGAAATATGCGGGGAAGTTGTTACATGTCTCTTACCCGAAACGGAAAAATAGACCAACCGGTGGTATGGGATTTCGATATTGCGTTTGGAAATGCAAATCATATTACATGGGAGCAAGGTGCGTCTTCGACAGGGCCGGAGGGTTGGTATATCAAAACATGTTCGCCGTGGTTCGATCGCTTCTTTGAAGATCCGCAATTTGTTCAAGAGTTAAAAGCGAAATGGAATGCCGTGAAGCCTCAGTTAGAACTATTGCCTCAGTTTATTCAAGACCATGCCGATAGATTGCAATATGCAAGTAAACGTAATTTTAGTCCTAAAAAGGATGGCGGCGCCGGTTGGGATATTCATGAGGTAATGTGGCCGAATTATATAGATAGAGGAAGTTATGATAATGAAATAAAATTTTTGAAAGACTTCGTTGTGAAGCGTTTGGCTTGGTTAGATAGGAATATTAATAGTTTGTGAAATGTGAAAACGATATGCCGGAACTAAGGGGATGCGATGTCTTTTTTGATATTTAAACGTTGTATATTCCTGTTGTTGCTGAATCTTACGTATTATATGTTTTATTTCAAGTCTTAATAAATAAAAAGAGTGTCAAAACAAAAATTTTGGCACTCTTTTACGTGCTTTTGCGAATTATGAAAAGTCTGGATATAAAAAAAGTATCTCCTTTTGTAGGGTTGTTGACTAATTTCAGGTCGGATCTTGGTTTGATAGTGTCTTTTTGTTATTCAACGCATGACGCCGTAGTGGAGTTGCAAGCGGGGTGGAGTTGGTATTTGTTGTTTGCAAGTATCATTTCTCTGCTGTTTTTATATTTGCTCAGACAATCTGTATATCGGCGTTTAGCCCGGCGTATTGTAGTGCAATTTTATCAATCCGTTCAGTTAGCGAACGGACGTTCCAGTGCATGGGATTTGTTAAGTCTGGATATTAAGAACCGGCGTTGGGGTGGGGCGGATGGTTTTTCTTTATTTAAAAACGGATTTAAATATACGAAGGGTATGGATGTAAAATCTATTTCGATGTTTCAGAAGAAAAAAGATCGATATGATTTTATTGTGTTTTATGTCGATACGATAGAGGCTCCCTGTATAGTCGGTTTGGAAGAAGCTCAAAAACGAACTATTGGAGAAGTGTCTGAATTAGAGAAATATATAAAAAACTTAGAGCATACCTTTAAAATGCAGGGGTTGAATGAAAAAATTTGGGGTTAACTTCGATATCTACACAGGAAAATCATAGAAAAGCTGGTTCAGAAATTTTCTGAACCTAAGATGATATTCTTTGTTTATATTATAGAAGTTATTATATTTGCGCTGTTTTGGTAGAAAGGAATGACATTATGGCATAAAATTAGCCCTGACAAAGCAGTAATTCTGTCAGGGCACTGTGTGAAAAGGTTTGATTAACCTTCTGGTGGATATGGGTCATTGCCGTAACTATGCTTTTCACGAATACGTCCATTTAATCCGTGTATAGCAACTTCTTGACCGTTCTTAATAGCAATTTCACGAGCACGCACAAATGCTTCTTGCTGGGTGTCAAAGTTACCAGAGCTCCGCAAAGCATTTTCTTGTTTTACTTGCCATTGGTTGCCATTATGAACAACGTGAATGTTCTTGCCTGCCATATTTACCTCCTTTCCGTTTTTTAGTAGCAACATATTTCAGGTTGCTGTTATTAAAATTTGGTAGTTCCTCATTTGGGTTTTCGTCAAGATTCAAACCAGCCCATTGAGGAACTCCATTTATTTAAGTTTCCTACTTATATCTTATTTTGTAAAATCCCATTCTTACATAGTTTGGGATTTTATTTTATGATTTCTTCAACTTACAGGGGAAGATAAAAGCCTGTCTACATATCCTCGCGGACTTGTTGGCGTAGTAGATGAGCCAAAATTTGATTTAAAGGATTTTTAAATCTCCGCTATTTATATTACAACAAATCTCGTACCAAAATTTAATGAATTATACCACTTATTTACAATCACGTTATATATTCAGTATTAATCATTAAAATTGAATATTATGAATAAGGATTTTATTACAGCAACTCCGGACTCCGGAGGAAGTGGTACTACCACAGTAACAGTCGTTGCGTCTGCAAATTCTGGAAACGCCCGTACTACAACTTTGAACATTGGAGGAGGAGGTATAACTCGGAATATTTCCATTAGTCAAGCCAAATTCGATGGTCGTGACCCATCTTCTGCCCCAAATGGGGTTTATATTCAGCGTTCAAATGGAAAATTATATTTAGTTAATGAGTGGAATACGGCTTGGAATAATGAAGTCAATGGAGTAGCCGTAAAAGGTTATGGAAGTTCATTTGTGATAGCACCAACTGCAGCACCCTCTATTAAATGGGGACTCAATACAAGCCTTGTTGACATGAGTTCAACGACCGATAACGAAGATGAAGCTAAAGAAGACTACGATGGTATGTATAATACTGACCAAATTATAGCTAAATTTGGGACAAGTTCCTCTATACAATATGCCGCACTCTATTGTAGTAACTATACGTTCAAAAATGGGAAAGAAGGTTTTTTACCAGCTTTGGGGCAGTTAAATAAAATAAATGAGAATGTAATAGAAATTGATGCTTGTATGTCAAAAATAAATGGAACACTAATTGTCCTTTCTACGAATACCAACTATTGGAGTTCAACCCAACGTAATGCCTCAAATGCATGGTCATTTAAGTTTGGTACTACGAATTCAGTGACGAGTAGTTATAAGACACAAACTTTAGATACATTAATAACAAGACCTGTTTGTTCATTATATTAATGAATTTTTCAGCGGTAATAAAAATTTCATTCCATGATTTACGGATATTTTCATTCGATTTCTTCGCAATCACGTTATATGTTTAGTATTAATCATTAGAAAATTTTTAAAGAATCAAATTATGGAAGAATTCAATTTTTATCAAGACCGCTTAGTTACTTGTTGGGAACGAACTCAATTCACTGTTAAAGCTGAAAGTTATGAACAAGCAGAAGAAATAGTTAAATCTTGGAAAGGAAAAGATGTACTATGCTTCAATGACGATAAACAAGTTATTATCACAGACGGTGAAACACTCTATGATACAGCAGAGGGAATTTCTCCAAAGGATAATGATAACAAACCAACAATCGAGGTTTTTAATGACAGTGGGGATATGATAATAGATAATGTTACCAAAGATTGAATGGTATAAAATCTCTTTTGTTAAC
>JAFUKV010000213.1 GCA_017467745.1 Bacteroidaceae bacterium
CTCAAATGGAACTTTACAAAACAGCGTATCCGATAGGTGTGTACCGTTTGCCTAAACATTTAGATGAAGAAGTAGCCCGCTTGCATCTCGAAAAAATCGGCGTTAAACTAACCCGACTTACCGAAAAACAGGCCGCCTACATTGGAGTATCGCAAGACGGTCCTTATAAACCGGAACACTATCGTTATTAATATTTTCTGCATACAGTCCGGAAATGATTATCATCGTTTCCGGACTTAAAAACCGACAATACAATGATACAGGTAAAAAAATCGCTTCCTTATCTGATTTCCATTCTTTTTTTCGTTATTATTTCCGTCATCTTCTTTATGCCGGATATCATTGAAGGGAAAGTCCTTTTTCAAGCCGACACGATGCAAGGTATAGGTGTCGGGCAAGAAGGCGTAGCGTTCCGCGAAAAAACAGGAGAAGTTACCCGATGGACAAACTCTCTCTTTTCAGGGATGCCCAATTATCAGATTACACCCAGCTATGCACCCTCGTCAGTAGTACGTTTCTTAGAAAACGCCTATCGCTTATGGTTGCCATCTCCGGTTTCACTGGTATTCATCATGTTGTTGGGATTCTTCATTTTATTAATCACGCTGAACATTAAATGGTATCTGGCCGTTATAGGAGCCATTGCCTACGCATTTTCATCGTACTTTTTTATTCTAATTGAAGCCGGACATTTATGGAAGTTCATTACATTAGCCTATATACCTCCTACCATTGCCGGCATTCTATTGGTCTATCGCGGTAAATATCTCTCCGGAGCATTTCTCTCCGCGTTATTCGCAACCTTTCAGATTGCCGCCAACCACGTACAAATGACCTATTATTCGCTATTCATCATCTTGGCGCTGGTGATATGCGAAGGTGTAGCTTATATAAAAGAAAAACGAATTGCAGCATTCTTTAAAGCCTCAGGCGTACTGATTGTTGCGGCGCTATTAGCCGTAGCCGCAAACTGGCCGAATTTATATAACACATATAAATACAGTAAAGAATCTACAAGAGGATTATCCGAACTCGCTCATCCGGAGAACGTAGCTAAAAGCGGATTGGCAGGACTTGAAAAAGATTACATAACCAGTTGGAGCTACGGACTGGGAGAAACTTGGTCGCTGCTAATCCCAGACATAAAAGGAGGCAGTTCCGTTTATATAGGCCAAGACAAAGATTTATTAAAAGAGGTTCCCCAACAATACAAATCCGTTATAGCGCAACAGATGAGATACTGGGGAAATCAGCCATTCACATCGGGACCTGTATATGTCGGCGCTTTTGTACTCGCACTCTTTATTTTAGGATGCTTTATCGTAAAAGGCCCGTTAAAATGGGCACTCTTGTCGGCAACGATATTATCTATCGTATTGGCATGGGGTAAAAATTTTATGCCTTTAACGGATTTATTTATAGACTACTTCCCGATGTACAATAAATTCAGGGCGGTATCAAGCATGTTGGTTATCGCAGAATTTTGTATTCCGGTTTTAGCCATCTTGGCTCTGAAAGAGATTATTGAAAATCCCGGCATATTGAAAACGAAAAAAAATGCGGTATTTTTTACTCTTGAAATCACGGCAGGTGTCGCTTTGCTATTCGCATTGATGCCCAATTTGTTTTTTTCGTTTTTGAGCCAGCAAGAACAAACTGCGTTTCTGCCGCAAGCAAAAGCGAACCCTCAGGTACAAGAGATTTTAGCCTATTTAGAGAGTGTCCGCGAATCTATTTTTACCGCCGACGCATGGCGAAGTCTTATCATTATTTGTATCGGAGCCATACTGACCTATCTATATGCATCTTCCCGACTGAAAAAATACACATATGTCATAGCAATCGGCGCACTCATTCTGTGCGATCTGTATATGGTAGATAAACGCTATCTAAACAGCAGCAATTTCGTTCCTAAAAGGCAACTGACAAATCCCTTTCCTATGACGGAAGCGGATAAAGAAATTCTTCAAGATAAAGATCCCAATTTCAGGGTATTTAATCTATCGGTACAAAATCCTTTTAGCGACCCCACTACCTCATATTACCATAAATCGGTAGGGGGATATCACGCCGCGAAACTAAGACGCTACCAAGATTTAATAGAGCACCAATTATCGAAAGGAAATCAGCAAGTATTCAACATGCTCAACACAAAATATTTTATCCTTTCCGATGAAAGTGGTAAAGCATACGCTCAGCATAATACCGGAGCATTGGGTAACGGTTGGTTTATATCTGACATTCAATGGGTAAATAACGCTGATGAAGAGATGAAAGCATTAGACAACCTCAATCCGTTGGATACGGCTGTTATAGACGTGCGCTTTAAAGATGTTTTGGGAGAAATTCCCGCCTTGTCTAAAACACAAGGCGACACGATACTTTTAACATCCTATAAACCGAACGAATTAACTTATACGGCAAATTCGGCACATGGAGGGTTAGCCGTATTCTCGGAAATATATTATCCCGAAGGTTGGAAAGTTACAATCGATGGAAAACCGGCAAAAGAGATACGCGCCGATTACGTTTTAAGGGCTTTGCCTATACCAGAAGGAACTCATGATATTGTATTCCGTTTTGACCCGGACTCGGTTAAGAATTCCGAAACATTTGCATTTATCGCTCTGGCACTTATCGGACTACTATTTATTTGCACGATAGTTATTCCGCTAAAAAAATAAAAAATCACTTCCTAATAAATAAAACGCATCCATGCAATTAGATTGCATGGATGCGTTTTTTCGATGAAAAGGGTATTTTCAGACCCTTCCGACAATCCATTTTGCATAATAAAACCTAACAGCGAACCACAAATGCAATAACGACACAGGAATAACGCCGTAATAACGACACATAATTCTATACCGTTCTTTCAACGATGCCTTATGGTTCTGGGTTGTCAGCCCCTCTGACAGATAGCGGATAATAACCAAACGGCTGTTGTAAATATTCTTAGCTTGCTTCATACAACGGATACACCAATCAAAATCGGCGGAAAAACGATACGTCAGATCATACGGTTGAGCTATCTCTCGCCTAACAATAAACGCTTGGTGGCAAACCAACATTCCGCTTTTAAAACTTTTCCACGTCAATTTTTCCGGAGTTTTCAATCGCCGCATTCCGATAAAATTTCCCTCCTTATCGCACAAGGCTGTCTCACCATATATAATGTCCGGAAACTTTTCCGCCTCCAATTGTCGTTTCAATAATTGGAGAGTATCCGGCTCAAAAAATGAATCACCTGCATTCAAAAAAATCAAATAATCTCCACAAGCCGCAGTAATCCCCTTATTCATCGCATCGTACAAGCCCTTATCCGGCTCACTGATAACACTTATCCGAGAAGTTCCGAATTCTTTTACAAAAGAAAGGGTATTATCTGTCGAAGCCCCGTCTACAATTAAATGTTCATAATCCGTACACGTTTGGGAAGATACACTTTGCAATGTAGGCAGAATAGTCTGTTCTGCATTATATGTAACAGTAATAACAGAAAATAAAGGTTTACTCATATTTACTATTCAACAATTTTTGATATAAATCGATATATTGCCGACTTATATATTGTTCTGCATAAGATTGCTCTACTTTTAAACGAGCTTGCGTACTATAATAAAAATAATTTTCCGAAAACAAGATTTGCTCTATACCCTGAGCTAAATCAATAGCAGAACGACTTTCCGCAATATATCCGTTCTTATTGTGATCTATCATTTCGGGAATTCCTCCTATACGAAAACCGACTGCCGGACAACCACATGCCATAGCTTCCATAATAGTATTCGGCAAATTATCTTCAAGAGAAGGCGTAACAAACAAATCGACAGCAGAATATAATCTGCAAATTTGTTTCGCATCAGACAGATAACCTATCGGAATGGTGTGAAAAGGAGACTTCAACGAAATATCTTTGCTCCTTTTTCCCAGTATCACCAAACTCGTTTTTTCGATTAAATCGGCATTTTTCGATGCTAAAACTTCTAATGCTTCATAAAGATAAACAATTCCTTTACGAATATCCGAAACATTATCAGCTACAAACAACAATAATTTTCTATCTTCCGGAAATCCGAATAGTTTACGGGCTTGCTTCTTATTTTGCGGTTTCCAAAAATTTGTATCAATAGGATTCGGTATATCGGAAATATAGCTATGCTGCAAAAGCGTTGAACGACGAGCGCAATCGCGCAACCAACGGCTACATGCTATAAAAGAGATATTAGTAAAATTCCATTGTTCTTTTCGGGTAAAAACTTTGGCTGACAAATCTCTTTCATGAGGGTTGACCAAAAACGGACAGCTACCGCATTTTTTTTCAAAACCGCAGCATTGACCTGCATAATGACAAATACCGGTAAACGGCCACATATCATGCATTGTCCAAACAACAGGCTTTCCCAAATCGGTCAATTTTTTTATATCCGTAACCGACAGAAATCCCTGATTAACCCAATGCAAATGAATAACGTCCGCTTCTTGTACCTCTTTAAGTTTAGAAATATCCGTACCGGTGTTAGCTATCGAAACAGAAAAGAGATTACGCCTCGAAAAACGGTTATAAAAGCAAATAACAAACCGCTCCCATGCAAAACGGACAAAATTAAGCACCCGAGTAAATCGAGAAAAAGAAACGGACGAAACATTTCTATCTACGCCGCAATAAGGAACCCGTACCAATAAATGTACATCTGTACCAGCTTTGGAAACAGCTTTTACAAGCCGTCTGCACGCAATAGCCGCTCCCCCTCGCGATTCGTATGTATTGATAAACAAAACCTTCATATCATCGGATTTCTCATAAGCTACAATCCAGCCCTTTATACAAAGATAATATTTTTTTCGTTTCACAAAAAGATTACTACCTTTGTAAAAAATAAACTGAAATATGACCCCGTTTTTAGACAAATTACAACGTTTTACAACCGATTGTGTACAAACGGCACTCAGCTTTGTAAAAATTATCCTTTTTTCGAAATTCCGCACAAAAGTTCCCATATTGACATCAGAGAAAAACGAACTAGTTATTATGGGCAACGGCCCTTCTTTAAGCGATTTTATCGAGAAATCTCCCTCTTTTTGGCAAAACAAAACCTGCTTAATGGTCAATTTCTCCGCTTGTTCAGAACAATTTACAATTGTCAAACCGGAGTTGTATGTAATTGCCGATCCATATTTTTGGGAACAACAAGAATCGACAGAACGCCTGTTCGGGCGAATGGTTCAAACAGTAACATGGCCTATCCATTTATTTATGCCTGTACGGTCTATCCCATACAAGACTTGGCAAAAAATGGTGAAAGAAAATTCAAATATAATTGTTCACTTCTACAATACAACTCCGGTAGAAGGTCTTGAATGTATCACCAATTTTCTTTATAAAAGAGGTTGGGGAATGCCTCGTCCGCACAATGTACTGATTCCCGCTATCATGACGGGATTACGCATGCCGTTTCAACGGCTGTATTTAGCCGGAGCCGAACATTCTTGGCTATTGGAGGTTATAGTAGATGATGACAATACTTTATATTATGAATCTATACATTACTATACTAAACAAGTTGTCCGACAAAAAACCCGTGATTCGAAATTATACGAAATGATGTTTCATATGTATATAGTATTTAAAGGATATTTCAGGATAAAAGACTATGCCCGATATTTAAATAAAAAAATTTACAATATTACACCCAAATCATATATCGACGCTTTTGAACGTATAAAGATAAACTCGGATTTATAGATAATTATTTAATAATTCAACCAAGAACCGATTTTTTCGATAAAAACGGGTAAAAATGAAATTCTAACATAATAACAACAATATATAGTGTACTCTCCAATAGGAGATTTATGCACTGCTTGCATTTGTCCTGTACAGGATTTGCAGATAATTATAAACAAGCTCTGATTAAAAGAGCAAATTACTAACATTTCAAGCAGCGTGGTATTATGAAAAAACTAATCTTAATCGGAGGTGGAGGCCATTGCAAATCGTGTATTAATACGATTGAGCAAATTGACAACGTAATTATTGAAGGTATTTTGGACGTTCCCGAACGAGTTGGAGAAACAGTATTAGGCTATCCTATTGTGGGAACAGATGATCACTTTGCCGAATGGGTAGAAACCGACCATGAATTTTTAATAACATTGGGACAAATAAAATCCGCAGCACGCCGTGTCGCAATTTTCGACCAGATAAAGATTATGGGAGGACAATTCGCCACGCTCATTTCTCCTCACGCCATAGTCTCCCGACACGCTCAGATAGGAGAAGGAACCATCATTTTAGGAGGCGCCATAGTAAATGCCGGAGCCAAGATAGGAGATAATTGTATTGTCAATACCGGAGCGATTATTGAACATGACACGGTTGTCAATTCACATACGCATTTATCGACAGGAGCTATACTGAATGGAGAAGTACAAATAGGAAAA
>JAFUKV010000214.1 GCA_017467745.1 Bacteroidaceae bacterium
GGCTCCGGCAGATTCTATCCCCCAACTTTTTACCGTAAAACGGCCTAACATCATTTTTATCGTATTGGAAAGTTTCATGTCGAAAGTCATTGAGCCGTTAGGCGGTCTCCCAAACGTGGCCACCACTATGAACCGCCTATGCGGCGAAGCCATATTGTTTAACAATATGTACGGAAACTCTTTCCGTACGGATCGCGGACTGGTATCTATTTTCAGCGGTTATCCGGCGCAACCTACCACTTCAATCATGAAATATCCCGCCAAAAGCCAACATCTGCCCTCTATACCGAAATCACTGAAAGAAACGGGGTATGACTTATCTTTTTTTTACGGCGGCGATGCAGATTTTACCAATATGCGCTCTTATTTCGTTTCGATGGGGATTGACAAAATTGTCTCTGACAAAGACTTTCCCGTTAAAGACAGAATGATGAAATGGGGCGCCCACGATGAATTTGTTTTCAGAAAACTATCCGATGATCTGAGAACCGAACAAAAAGAACCGTTCTGCAAAATCTTGCTTACGCTCAGTAGCCACGAACCGTTCGACGTTCCGTTTCATCGTCTCGATCACGAATATCTCAACTCCGTTGCTTATACGGACAGTTGCTTAGGCGTATTCATAGACGATTTGAAAAAGACGAAATATTGGGATAACACCGTACTTATATTGGTTCCCGACCACGCTATGCGATATCCGTATGATATACCCAACGCATCGGCAGAACGGTATCAAATTCCGCTGTTATTCGCAGGAGGCGCAATAAAAGAACCCTGTATCATAGAAACCGTAGGCTCGCAAATAGACTTGGCAGCAACCCTTTTAACGCAATTAGGCATCGACCGCTCGGAATATATTTTCAGTAAAGACCTTCTAAACCCGAATGCCCCGCACTTTGCATTTTACACGTTTAAAGACGGTTTCGGGTTTATTACCCCCGACGGTAAAGGTATTTTCGACTGCGAATCGGGACAGCCTTTCGAAGAGACGGGAACAGAGGCAAAACGAAATATCGAAAAAGGCAAAGCCCTATTGCAGTCTCTGTACAACGATTTAGAGAATAGATAAAAGATACTCTTTCTTTAATAATGGAAATATGAAAACAAAAAGAATGTTCTGGTGGTTGCCTGCTTGCTTAATCGTCTTTATAACCGCCTGTCATGACGATGACTCCCCTGTATCGACCAAAGGAGACTATTTCACGCCCTCTATTCCGCAAGGCTCCCTTACAATTACAGGAGAAAACCTGCCGGAAGGAAAATCTTTACTCGGGTGCGGCTATGATATAACAGGCGCGTATCTCAGCGACAAATCGGTTCGGAAAGATATTATCGATATAGCAAAAATAGATCCTGACAGAATAACAAGCATTCGAGGAACAATCGGCACGAACGGCATTTATTATGCGGGAAATAATGCGCACGATTTTCTGAAAAACATAATGGAGGAAAAAGAATTTACCTCATTAAATGGCAGTAACGACCTTTTTTTCTGCGGGACATTTTTAGACAACAACTCTTTTAAGAATGCTTACGACTATTCCGCTCAATATTCATTCGCAATGGAAATTTCCAGTATGCAAATGGTCATCCGCAGGTTAATGACCTTGAATACAAGATGGGAAAACTGTCTCACAGACGAATTTAAACAGGCATTAGAAAACGAGACGCCTCAGCGTATCATAGACTTATATGGAACCCATATACTGGTAACTGTTCGACAAGGATGCTGGGCGCAATATTTTTATCGCAGCATCGTAACGGATAACGCAGACAAAAAAGCCTTATCGTGCATTATGGGGCTAAGAGACTATTTAAGTAATATTTCTGAACCGCAAGATGGCACGGGGAAAAATTTCGGAGGTAGCGTCAACGCTATATTTCACGGAGGCGATCCGGGAAAACTGCCAACACCGAACTCTTTTAATCTTTCCGCTTGGAATCTCTCTTTTACCGATGAAAACGGGACTTCTTTAACTGACCTGTACGGAAAAGACCTCATCCCTATTTACGACGTAGTTTCCGATACTGACAAAAAACAACAGCTAAAAGAATCCGTTGCGACATATATCCGCAACCGGCAATTCCACATGTTGCCAACGGCTCCTATTATTCAAATTACCGACGGAAAATGTTACCGCTTCTTTACCGCTTATGAAGAAATAACCGATCAAACTTCTTCATGCAACGTAATCGGTTCAATTTATACAGAACCCATAACCGGAACTACACCTGTTTATATTATCTCGACAGTAAACGGAGATCGCCTTTCTCTTTCTCCGGAAAACGGACGAATCTTGGGTTATATTCACACCGAACAAGGAAATGCGACAAGTACGCTTTATGAAATAAGCAACGGAATAAATTTCGCCTATACTTCAGAATATAAAAGTTCTTACGGAGAAAAAGAAGATTGGGAACCCACCGGTACTCGTTTCTATATCCCTAGAACTGCTTTTGAATAAACAAAAATAACTAAGGCGCAAATTTATAGAGTACACCTAAAAATCATAACTAATTTTCCGCAATATCACTAAGATTTAAATCTTTCGCGATACGACATAAGGTAACCTATAACTTCGGAATAGTTCTTCGTTCCCGAAGAGACTTTGTTATTTTTAAGGAACCAATCGTATAGTTTCTCCTGAACATCGCCCAAAACGGTCGAATACAAATTACGCCAATGTTCGTACTCCTTTTCATACAACGATTTCGCTTGCAGAGAAACCATAGCCAATAGCTCTTTATACTGATTTTCCGACAAAATACGCCGGGCATTACTCATTACATACCCGAACAATGCCGAATAACCGCTGGCTTGCACAGCCGCATCGTCCGATGCTGTACATATCAAAAACGCATATAAATTGGCCTCTGCCTCGCTACTGATACCCATTATATGCGCCACTTCATGTATATACGTAAACGGATATTCATGAGGCAACAAACAAGTACTGACTAACGGTTCGTTAAAATAAGCCCCGATATACCCTTTTATACCCATTTTTGCCATAATGCCGCTTAATAACATCGGTTTAGGCATTGCCACCCAATAAGGAGAGAATATTTTCAATTGCTCACCCAAATGTCTGTAACCATCGTTTGTCAAACGGCGGAGCTTTGCCGTATCCACCCGTTCCGCAAAAGCAACGGAACGATTGTAATGTTCTATGTAATCGCGGGTAAAAGCATAATAAACAGAATCACTGACTGCAACATGAGGTAGATTGTTCCGCGTATAAAAATCTTGCCGGAAATAATTCATACCCCACGTCCAATAAAAAACAACATATAACCACGCTACGGTATAACAGAATCCTTTTAACGCTTGTTTCCATGACAAACGACGCAAACCGACCAACACTAAAACAACCGCTAAACAAAGTACTGCCAACACAATCAACAAATCATACAAAGAAACAGGTATAAACCGAGAGATAGCCGTTAAGAACGTAGCGATAACCGGATAAACGTACCGAGAATACCCCTCTCCCAAAATAGGAGACGATTGAACCAGAAATATGCCTCCACCCAAAAACAACAAGCATAAAAGTTGAATGTGGGTTTTGCTAAACCGATAAGATTTCTCAAAAATATTTTTCATCGTATCAACAAATATAACGAACGCTTTTTATTTCGACAATCGAATTTATTTCTCTTATATTTTGTCTGTCGATTTTTAGGAGCCATTTAAATTTATTTCGGTTTAGAGAAAAACCTTCTTATTTCTTTTTCCACGTATAATTTCTCTTTTTATTCAACATTCCGATAAAATGAAAATAAACGTCTACTATCGGCTGAAAGAGGTCGAACATAACAATAGCAACCGGAATATTTTTAATCGGGAAGTATTTTTTGATTCGATACCCCACAATCAACTGAACGATATACCGCAATAAAACCGCCGTTCCGGCCACAATCCAAAAGAGAGGATTCTCAAACCCTTTATAAACGGAAAAACCGACAACTGCAAAAAAGAAATAACGTGTAAACCAATCGAATCTATAAAAGAATCGAGGGCTGTGCTTTAAAAACCGAGACGTAAAATCATAACGCAACTTCTGCTCTTTCCACGCTTGACGATTATTACAAAAAACTTCTACCATTCGGCTTTCGGACGATAACTCCACACATGTATTCGTCCGCGTACATATTTTATTTACAAACAAATCGTCATCACCGAAATGAAGATTCAAATGATCTGAGAATCCTTTATTTTCGAAAAACAGATGTTTTCGATAGGCCAAGTTAACACCCGAACCCATATACGGACGCCCTTTTATAGCACACGAGAGATATCTAAACGTACGGTAAAGCATATCCAGCATCCGATAAGATTCGCCCCACTGTTTTTTATCTTCATAACTGCCGTACCCCAAAACGATTTCCGTACCGGGAACGAAATTACGAGCCATTGTTTTTATCCATTCCGAAGAAATCGGGCAACAATTGGCATCGGTTAAAAGAACAATATCGTATTTTGCCGCTTTCACCCCCAAGGTCAAAGCTAACTTTTTACGGCTCAAATTACGGGATTCTTCTGGTATAAACGTCTGATACAAATGCGGATTGTCTTTTTGCAAATTCATCAGTACCTCTTTGGTATGATCGGTAGATCCGTCATTTATCACGATTACCTCAAACTCCGGATAATCTTGCGTCAATATATTCGGAAGAAAAGATTCCAAATGCTCCGCATCGTTTTGCGCATAAACGATAACCGACACCGAAGGAAGCGCCCGTACATAAGAAATTTTCCTTTCCGACGCTTTTTTACAAAACCAGACAGGACGCAAATATGCAGGAATACAAGCTACTGCCCTAATAAAAAACAATACCCCTATAATTATTATCAATACAACAACATCAGAAGTAAATAAAATACTAAATATCATAATCCGACAGATTTCCCCATTTTTCTTCTTCGTACAAAGATACCGAATCTTTGCCAAATGAATAAAAAAGCCTCATACTTTTTATCGCGGCATATTTTCATATCGGTTATCCGGCAAACCGGACATTTTCGTTATTTTTGCACAAAACTCATCATTATGGATTTACCCGAAGATTTTATCCGCCGAACCCGAGAATTGCTGGGCAACGAATATGAAGCGTTTCAAGCTGCGCTCAACGCCGCTCCCATCAACAGTTTACGGTTAAATACAGCCAAAATATCAAATCTGCTATCCGACCGGGTACTATGGTGTGAATCTGGATACTACCTCTCCGAAAGATTAACATATACATTTGATCCGTTATTTCACGCAGGAGCATATTATGTACAAGAGGCCTCCTCTATGTTTTTAGAACAGGTTATCAAACAATACGTACACGAACCTGTCAGATTTTTAGATTTATGCGCCGCTCCGGGAGGAAAAAGTACTCACGCCATATCTGTTTTACCGGAAGGAAGCCTCATCGTATCGAACGAAATAACCGACAGCCGCATCAACATTCTAACTGAAAATATCATAAAATGGGGAGCCGGTAACGGTAATATAGCAATTACCCATAACGACGCATCCGGTTTCACACCCTTACAACGCTATTTCGACATCATTCTGACAGACGTACCTTGCTCGGGAGAGGGAATGTTTCGCAAAGATCCGAACGCTATAAAAGAGTGGTCTGTGACAAACGTCGCCCAATGCAACGAACGCCAACGCAGCATATTAAATCGTATCTGGGAAACGTTGCGTCCCGGAGGAATTTTAATATATAGCACTTGTACATACAATACCGACGAAAACGAACAAATCATCGCTTATCTGCAAAAATCTTTCGATGCGGAACTTTTACCAATAACCGTAAACAATCACTGGAATATAAAAAAAGGACTATCCGGAAATTTGGAGGTAAACCGTTTTATGCCTCATCAAACACAGGGTGAAGGATTCTTTATGGCAGCTTTACGCAAACCCGAAACATCATATACTGACAGGCAAGACTTAATTTGTAAATTGCTCAAAAAAACAACCCGTAAAGAGAAAAAAGGAAACCGGCGTCTCTCTATTCCGAAAGAAGTAAAAAACTGGATTACAAACAGCGAAGCGTTCAATTTCATATTAAACGATGATAAAATAGTTGCTCTGCCTAAACAATATACCGATGACATTACAATACTTTCCGCTCTATTAGACGTAAAATACGCCGGTATTTGCATAGCATCTCTAAAAGGAAAAGACTGGGTTCCCGAACATGCTTGCGCTATGTCTACCAGTTACAACCGATCGGCATTTCCGGAAACGGAAATCTCACAGCCGCAAGCAATCGCATACTTGCGGAGAGAATCCTTGCAACTATCACCCGACACACCCAAAGGATTCGTACTTCTTACATATAAAAAAGTCCCATTAGGTTGGGTCAAGAATCTGGGAACAAGAGCCAACAACCTTTATCCGCAAGAATGGCGCATAAGAACCGGATACACACCCGAAATCACTAAAACCCTCAGCGACCTTTGCAATGATCACAAATCCCAATAACAGCGTTTACCATGTTTCCTGCTAATTTTAGGAACTTTATTGCGCAATCACACATAAGAGTAAAAATAATTGGTTAAATTTGTTACAAATATTGAGACTCGTTATTTCTAAAAAATAAGGAACGACATGACAGAACTTCTTACTATTTTACAAAACGATCCATGGTTACAACCTTATAAAGATATAATAGACAAAAGACACAGGATGGCGGAGGAAAAAGAACGCTCTTTAACAGAAAGAGACGGCTCTCTATCAAACTTCGCATCGGGTTATCTTTACTTTGGTTTACATCATATACCACGTGGATGGGTGTTCCGTGAATGGGCTCCGAACGCAACTGAAATTTTCTTAATCGGCAATTTTTCCAACTGGAAAGAAGACGAACGGTTTCGCCTCACCCGATTGGATAACGGCGTATGGGAAATACGTTTAAAAAACAACGAGCTCTCTCATCTCGATCTTTATAAACTCTCTATGCACTGGGACGGTGGACAAGGCGAACGCATCCCCGCATGGGCAACCCGTGTTGTGCAGGACGAACAAACCGGTATATTTTCCGCCCAAGTTTGGCACCCGGAAACTCCATATAAATTTAAAAAGAAAAAATTTACCCCCAGTACATCTCCGCTATTAATATACGAATGCCATATCGGTATGGCTCAGGAGGCAGAAAAGGTTGGCAGTTACAACGAATTTCGTAAAAACGTTCTACCGCGTATCATAGCCGACGGCTACAACGCCATTCAGATTATGGCGATACAAGAACATCCGTATTACGGCTCTTTCGGGTATCACGTATCCAGCTTTTTTGCAGCTTCATCTCGTTTCGGTACTCCCGACGAGTTAAAAGAGCTGATAGATGAAGCTCATCAGAACGGTATCGCCGTTATTATGGACATCGTACACTCTCACGCCGTAAAAAACGAGATAGAAGGTTTAGGCCGATTCGACGGCTCGTATAACCAATATTTTTATCCCGACGGAAGACGAGAGCACCCCGCATGGGACTCTCTATGTTTCGATTACGGCAAAAACGAAGTTATTCATTTCTTATTATCAAACTGCAAATATTGGTTAGAGGAATATAAATTCGACGGATTCCGTTTCGACGGGGTTACTTCCATGCTCTATTACAATCACGGATTAGGCAAAGCGTACACCTCTTACAACGACTATTATGACGGAGGACAAGATGAAAACGCTATAATATACCTGACATTAGCGAATAAATTAATTCATGAAGTCCACCCGCAAGCTATCTCCATTGCCGAAGAAATGAGCGGTATGCCGGGACTTGCAGTTCCTTTTGCCGACGGAGGCATCGGATTCGACTATCGTATGGCTATGGGCATTCCCGATTTCTGGATAAAACTGATAAAAGAACGCCATGACGAAGATTGGAAACCTACCGCCTTGTTCTGGGAACTGACAAACCGGCGGGCTGACGAAAAAACAATTAATTACGCAGAAAGCCACGACCAAGCGTTAGTAGGAGACAAGACCATTATATTCCGACTAATAGACGACCAAATGTATTGGCACATGATGAAAGGAGATCAAAATCTGATTGTCGATCGGGGTATGGCTCTGCATAAAATGATACGATTATTGACGCTCGCTACTATCAACGGCGGATATCTCAATTTTATGGGTAATGAATTCGGGCATCCCGAATGGATAGATTTTCCGCGCGAAGGCAACGGCTGGTCTTATAAATACGCTCGGCGACAATGGTCGTTAGTAGACCGTGAAGACCTGAAATATCAGTACTTAGGAGATTTCGATAAAGCGATGCTAAATTTGATAAGAAAAGAAAAAAACTTCCAGAAATATCCAATAGAAAAATTATGGGATAACGACGAAGATCAAATATTGGCGTTCCGACGCAAAGGCTTAGTGTTTATTTTCAACTTTCACCCGTACAAATCGTATGCTGATTACGGCATCTTAATAAAAAAAGGAAAATTTACCACTGTATTAAATACAGATGCCAAGGCATTCGGAGGATTCGGGTTAGTAGACGAATCTGTCGAACATGGAGTTGTTGCAGACGCATTATATAAAAAGGAGAAAAAAGAGTGGCTTAAATTCTATATTCCGGCACGCTCGGCACTCGTTTTACGAGAAAAATAACCAATATGCCATTCTCGGATAATCACCACCTAAAACAGATTATTCGACCCCTCAATTTACAACAAACAACACACCGAACAATGACAAGACAATTCGCACTAACTTTAATCGGTCTGTTAACGGCTGTTGCATCCTTATCCGCACAAGCCAAAGAAATCCGAATACTTCCCCAACAACACCAACAAATAGAGGGATGGGGCGTATCGCTTTGCTGGTGGGCTTCAATGGTAGGGCACTGGGATGATGCCCGTATCGACTCGTTGATAACCTGCCTGACAGATCCCCAACAACAGAATATGAACATCTTCCGATACAATATCGGAGGAGGAGACGATCCCTCGCATACAGACGGACACATGGTAAAGGGCAAAGGAAAACGCGCCGAAATGGAGGGCTTCAAGGCCTCCGAAAAATCTCCTTACAACTGGGATGCCGATGCCGGACAACGCAAAATACTGCTCAAAATAAAAGAGAAACGACCGGATGCCATCTTCGAGGCCTTCTCCAACTCCGCCCCTTACTGGATGACGATTAGCGGTTGTGCGGGAGGAAACAATCCTGCCAATACCGACAACCTCAAACCGGAATATTACGAAATGTTTTGCGACTATTTGATAGATGTATGTCTCCACTACAAAGAGAGATATGGCATAACATTCAAAACGTTAGAACCGTTCAACGAATCTACCTCCGATTACTGGGGGTACTTAGGCAGTCAGGAAGGATGCCATTTCGATGCCGAATCGCAAATCAAACTACTCCGCATACTCTATCCCAAGCTCAAAGCATCGGGTTTGAATACTGTCATCTCCGCCTCAGATGAAACCAACCTCATCTCTGCCATCCGGGTAGCCAAAGCCTATACTCAGGCAGACGACATCTATGAGAAAATCGGACAATTCAATACCCACACCTATTCGGGTACACATCCGCAACGAAAAGAGCTGCACGAAATCATGGCCGAAATACAAAAACCTTTTTGGCAATCAGAGACAGGCCCTAGCGGAGGCTCCGGGTTCGAGTCGAATCTGCTGTTGGCACAGAAACTGTTCGACGATATGCGCTATATGAAACCCGCCGCATGGCTCGACTGGCAATGGATGGAAGAAGGCAACGATACATGGTGTCAAATACGTTGCAACTTTGCCGACCAAAGTTACCAAGTCGTCAAAAATTTCTATGTACGTATGCAAGTTACCCGATTTATGAAACAAGGCTACCACATCATCGAATCTTCGGACGATTGCTGTCTGACAGCCATTAGCCCCGATAAAAAAGAGATGGTGGTTTGCCTGTTGAACGCCAGCGATAAAGACTCTCCGGTTTGCGTGAACCTCTCTGCCTTTGGCGCCGTAGCGAAAAAAGTCTCGTTGTATCGCACCAGCCAACAGGAAAACTGTAAACAACTCAAAGACATTACTGCCCGAAAACAGCAAATCGACTATACCATGCCGGCACAATCTATCACTACTCTCATCATAACCGGCAAGAACCCCCTTATTTAGCTTGAAAGAAAACTAAATAAGACGCATTCCCCGCAGAAGTTATGACCATTTCTGCTAAACCGGCCTTTATTCGTTGCAGACACAAAACAAAGAATAACACGCCAAAATAACGGAGACCTACGAGATAGAGGTTATCCTCGACAAAATACGCTATATCATTGAAATCCGGAAATATTCCGAAAAGGAGTTTAACGGCAAATTCAAATCCGGAGAGAAGAAAATTTCTATTGAACCTCTAACGAAAAGCCCACCTCTGTAATACCTTCCAGATAGTTCTCTTTCACGATTGGCCGGACACCCAAACGCGCACTATCCCCCGCAATTACAGACAAAGGATTCTTTAACGGCACAGAAACTTGATAAAGCGACCCCCAACCTTTTCCAAGCCATCTCCCATCCGGAGCCGCCACCGGCACTTTTACCGTATCGCACAAAAGCGTATCTGACAGCGGAGAGGCATACCAGACATACAGCCATAAATCCTGATATTTGAAACGAGTGTCGTGCCGGATATTCAACCGTACATTATAATGCGCCGACGAATCGGGTACTGCAATGGCAAACATCTCGGTAGAACGTTTATACCACCCCTCGAACGGAATACTATGAAAATCATGTATTGTATCCGAGCAAGAGCAAATCGCCATCAACACAACGAATACTCCTATCCGCCGATAATTTTTATTCCGATTTATTTTCATTTTTCTGAGACGAGCGACGCGGCTGCTTATTGCTACGGTTTTTCATTTCATTACTTTGTTTTGCCGTACTTCCTCCTGCCGATTTATCGGTTCCTCCTTGCGCTTGTTCTTCTCCGGGACTTTTACTCTTCATCGGCTTTTTTTTCTTCTTTTGCAACAAATTTTTCCGTTTGTTCTTATCAAAACGGGTCAGACTATCTTGCCCTACAACATCGCTGAACTCTTTTTGTACTGGCTCGTCTTTCTTGTTATTATCCAACTCTTCCGGACGAATACCCCGTTTATTCAAAGCAATTACTTCAAAAGCCCGAGAAGCATTAATTGTAACCAAATTTGCTGCAATTTCTTTACTTGTAGAATAGGTTATCAAACGATTGAATATATCCGTTTTGAAATGATAATACGAATTATCGCGCGTTTCCAAAACGATTTCACGAGAAGGCAAACGTTTAATACCCTCAACATAAGCGTCTACCTCATAATTAAGGCAACATTTTAATTTAGCACATTGTCCCGCCAATTTTTGCGGATTAAGAGAAATATCCTGATAACGGGCTGCACTGGTAGCCACAGATACGAAATTCGTCATCCAACCCGAACAACACAATTGTCTACCGCAAGGACCGATACCGCCAATTCTCCCGGCTTCTTGTCGTGCGCCAATCTGTTTCATTTCGATACGAACCCGGAATGCTTCCGCCAATACTTTTATCAATTGCCGAAAGTCTACTCTATCGTCCGCTATATAATAAAATATCGCTTTGTTCCCGTCTCCTTGATATTCAACATCGCCTATCTTCATATTCAAATGCAAATCTTCGGCTATTTTACGGGCTCGGAGCATAGTAGCATGTTCTTTCGATTTCGCTTCTTGATACTTTTCCAAGTCATTGGGCTTTGCTTTCCGATAAATTCGTTTGATATCGGGATTATCCGTTTTCACGTTATTCTTTTTCATCTGCAACAGAACCAATCTTCCGGTCAAAGTTACCACTCCTATATCATGTCCGGGATTCGATTCAACTGCAACAATATCTCCCTTCTCCAATTTAATTTTCGTAGAATTCAGATAATATCCTTTACGGGTATTTTTAAACTGTACCTCTACAAAATCCGTATCGTTATGAGATTCGGGAATATCCGCTAACCAGTCGAAACAATGCAACTTATTCTGCTGGCTGCAACAACATTTTTTTGCGGCCTCATACTCCTCGTTACGGCCTGTCGTATCTGATTTTATTTCATTAGTATCCATTTCCTTATTATTTTTAGCCTGTCAAGTTTTTTACCTCTGCCAAAGCATGGAAAACACCTTGCGTAATATTAAAAAAACCACAGAGCGCACATCAGAAGTCAATCCGGCGGCCTGTGGTTTTTCTGCTATATCGTTTAATCGTATATTTATTTCGCGAAACTAACCGCCCGCGTTTCGCGGATAACCGTGATTTTCACTTGTCCCGGATAGGTCATTTCATCTTGAATACGTTTCGCTATTTCTGTCGAAAGCTTTTCGGTTTCACTATCGTCAATCTTATCCGCCCCGACAATGACACGCAACTCGCGTCCGGCTTGAATAGCGTATGTTTTCAATACGCCGGGATAAGAAAGAGCCAATTGTTCCAAATCGTTCAACCGTTTTATATATGCCTCTACTATTTCGCGACGCGCACCGGGACGTGCCCCCGAAATAGCATCGCAAACCTGTACGATAGGCGCCAATAGGCTGGACATTTCCGTTTCATCGTGATGTGCGCCGATAGCGTTGCAAATATCCGGTTTTTCTTTATATTTTTCGGCCAATTTCATGCCCAACAATGCGTGCGGCAACTCTAGTTCGTCATCTGGTACTTTGCCTATATCGTGCAATAACCCTGCTCGTTTGGCTTTTTTCGGATTCAGCCCCAGTTCACTTGCCATAGTAGCGCAAAGATTTGCTGTTTCACGAGAGTGTTGTAACAAATTCTGTCCGTAAGATGAACGATATTTCATTTTTCCCACCAAACGAATCAGTTCCGGATGCAAACCATGAATACCCAAGTCTATTGTGGTTCGCTTACCTGTTTCGATAATCTCTTCTTCTATTTGTTTACGCACTTTGGCAACAACTTCTTCGATACGCGCCGGATGAATGCGGCCGTCTGTTACCAGTTGATGTAACGCCAAACGGGCTATTTCACGACGAACAGGATCGAATGCCGAAAGAACGATAGCCTCAGGCGTATCATCAACAATGATTTCTACGCCCGTCGCTGCCTCCAACGCCCGAATATTACGACCTTCACGCCCTATGATGCGGCCTTTTATTTCGTCCGATTCTATATGAAATACCGTAACGGCATTCTCAATAGCGGTTTCCGTAGCCACTCTTTGAATACTTTGAATAACAATGCGCTTAGCCTCTTTATTTGCTGTAAGTTTAGCCTCGTCCATAATATCGTTGATATAAGAAGCCGCCATTGTTTTCGCTTCTTCTCTCAACGATTCTACCAACTTTTCTTTGGCCTCTTCGGCGGATAATCCGGATATATGTTCCAGTTTCTCTACCTCCTGTTTATGCAGACGATCCAAATCTTGCTTTTTCTTATCGACTAAGTCAAGTTGCGTATCCAAATTTGCACGGATAGCTTCGGTCTCTGTTTTTTTACGTTGTAAATCTTGTTGAAGTTGATTAAGTTGCAATTCCCGTTGTTTTACTTTCGCTTCGGCCGATTGTATTTTTGCATGACGGGCGTTAGCCTGTTTTTCCATATCGGCTTTTAAATGAAGGAATTTTTCTTTTACTTCCAACAATTTATTCTTTTTGATTACTTCGGCCTCTTTCTTGGCCTCTTCTACTATCGATTGAGCCTGATTTCGGGTAATTGTACGAGTTATAAAAATGGCTATGGCCACCCCTACTATTATCCCTGCGGCTGCGGTTAATACTATTTCTATCATTAGGTTTCTTAATTAGTTAGTTTATATATAAAAAAGCACCACAAACAATCCTTAAAAGGATGAGTGCAGTGCAGGGTTTCTTAATATTATCACTTTACTCCGAAATGTATCCGGAAAGTTTTCTCTACTTATTATTTTCGAGATATTTTTCTATTTCATTAATTAACTCTTTTACTGAGCGATTAATCGTTTCCGGACCTTGACTTTCATCTAACGACAAAAAACTAAACGCAAAACGAAATGCAACCAATGCCAAAAAATTTTCTCGATTCAATTCCGAACCTCTATATAACTCCATATAATGAGCCAGTCCGTCATCTACCATTGTTGCCGCTTTTCTGTATCGTTCTTCTTCTCCGCGTTCTATTCGAATCGGATAAGTGCCTCCGGCTATTTTTAAGTGAATTGTAAATTTATCGTTCATAGCACCTATTCATTTAAGAGAGAGATGCATTTGTCGATTTCCCGCACCAACTTATTGAATTTGGCTTTCGATGCTTTTATATCTTCATCGTCTCCACTTAGGGCTTTGGCCATTTTCAATCTTTGATATTGTATCTGCAACGTTTCTTGTTGCGCTTTCAACAACGAAATGGTTTGCTCATATTCCTCCACCTGTTGTTTCAGCCGAGATTTTTCTTCTTGCAAAGTATCACAGCGGACTATCAACAACCGGATTTTTGCGCCCAACGCATCCAATAAACTCTTAGGACTGTCGACCATTTCTATAAAAATTCTACACAAAAGTAAGAAAAATCATTGAATGAAAAAATAGAATACGAATTATTTTAATAAATCAATTTAATTTCATACTTACGCAGTAAATTACAATAACATAACTCGCAAACTAAGACCGCAGGAGATATTTTCCTTTTATTTTTTGTACCGGCAAAGGAATAACCGTACTTTTGCCGGAAACAGAATCCGACATTTATCCGAAATGAAACTTCTTTGGTTAGATATAAATTGTTCGTATGCTCACTCGTCGTTAGCACTACCCGCTATACACGCTCAAACATTGAACAGAGAAAAAAACGCCGACATAACATGGGAAATTGTATCAGGAACAACCTCCACCCCCATGTCGCAAATTATAAATGAAGTGATAAGCAAACAACCCGATATTATCGCGGCCACCTGTTGGCTATTTACCATAGAAAACATCATACACCTGACCGGACGCATTAAAGCGTTACTGCCCAAATGCCTCATCTTATTAGGCGGTCCGGAATTTTTAGGCGACAACGAATTTTTTTTACGTATAAACCGTTTTGTGGACGGCGTTTTCAGAGGCGAAGGCGAAGAAGAAGTACCGAAATGGCTCGACATAATAAACCGTAAACAAGAATGGGATAAAATAAAAGGAGTATGTTACCTCCGCGAAAACGGAAGTTACCACGACGGAGGATTAGCACGGGTGATAGAGTTTGACAAACTTACTCCACCCGAAAAAAGCTGCTTTTTCGACTGGTCGAAACCTTTTGTCCAATTAGAAACTACTCGAGGCTGTTTTAATACCTGCGCATTTTGCGTCAGTGGAGGAGAAAAGCCTGTACGGTCTTTACCTATCGAAACTGTCCGAGAACGAATATCCGACATCCACCGGCATGGCATACAAAACATTCGAATATTAGACCGGACATTTAATTATAACTCCGAACGTGCAAAAGAGATGCTGAAATTATTCGCTTCGTTCGCCCCCGACATTCGATTTCATCTTGAAATACATCCGGCTTTATTAACCGATGAAATCCGTAACATACTGCAATCTATGCCCGAAGGGGTATTACACCTCGAAGCTGGCATACAAAGCCTGCGCAGCGATGTACTGAAAACCGCCCGAAGAGCCGGATCGTTAGAAAAATCTCTCGCCGGTCTCAAATTTCTATGTTCTCTTTCCAACATGGAGACGCACGCCGACCTTATTGCCGGCCTACCCGGTTATTCTTATAACCAGATAGAAAACGACGTTTACCATCTTGCCGAAATCGGAGCAAGAGAAATTCAATTAGAATCATTAAAACTTTTACCGGGAACCGTTATGCGGAAAGAGGCGGAAGATTTGGGTATAAAATATTCCCCGTTTCCTCCTTACGAAGTTTTGGCATCCGATAGCATGAACGGCAGAGATCTTTATAAAAGCCACTGCCTGTCCCGGCTATTAGACGGCTATTACAACGCACCTGCGTGGCATCAAATAACACGCGATTTATTAAAAGAAGAACCCGATTTTTTATCTCTTTTTTTAGATTATCTAACAAAATCGGATGTTATAGAAAGTCCCCTAAGCGTAGAAAAACGAGGAACGCTTTTATTCTCTTTTTGCCGACAGTTCTTTCCTAAATGGAAAACAAAAGTATCATTGGCTTGGATAAGAGCCGGACTTTCTCTAAAAAAGGAACCTGCCGGACAGTTGTTTTCAAAAGAAAAAAATATACCGGAAAAAGATTGGATTGTTACAAAAGGTCTCTATACCTCTCATCTTAGGCTTTACCGGTTACCGGATACCGACAAGAACTACTGGTTCGGCTTCGATGCGGACTCACAAAACAGATTCCCCATATTCGAAGCAGAGCTTACACATCGGGATTCCAACATGTAAGATTTAATACGCCTGACGGTATTTATTTTCCGTTTCGTCTTCAATGATACTCAAATAACTCGTATAACGCGACTCGCTGATACGATGCTCTTCAATAGCTTTCAATACTGCGCATCCGGGTTCGTGACGATGCGTACAATTATTAAACCGGCAATGTTGCGATTCTCTAAATATTTCCGGGAAGTAATGCGCCACCTCCTCCGTTTCAAAATCAATCGTTCCGAAACCTTTTACACCCGGCGTGTCAATAAGATACCCACCATCAGGTAATTCAAACATTTCCGAAAAGGTAGTCGTATGCATTCCCTTGTTATGAGAAACAGATATTGTTCCTGTTTTCAAATTCAATTCGGGAATAACAGCATTTATCAACGACGATTTTCCCACACCCGAGTTGCCGGCAATCAACGTTATTTTATCTTTCAATAATCGTTTGACTGCATCTATCCCCTCTCCGTTTTTAACGGAAACCGGCAAACACTCATATCCTATGCTATCGTACAAATAGCATAATGCTTCAACGTACTCCCGCTCGTCCGAGTCGTACGCATCCATTTTATTTACAACAATTTTCACCGGAATACGATAAGCCTCTGCCGTCGCCAAAAAACGATCAATGAAAGTTGTGTTGGTTACCGGATAATTTACAGTAACTACCAATACCGCCATATCGAGATTAGCAGCCAATATATGCGACTCTTTCGATAAATTGGATGACTTTCTGATAATGTAATTTTTACGAGGTTCTATCTCTCGAATAAAGGCCGTACCGTCCTGATTCTTTTCAATCAATACATGGTCTCCTACCGCAATCGGATTGGTGCTTCGTATCCCTTTCAGCCGGAAAACGCCTTTGATTTTACATTCAATCAAAGACCCGTCGTCCGTTTTAACTTGATACCAACTGCCCGTATTTTTTACAACAACTCCTTTCATTGCTTCTCTCTATTTAAAACAAGAAAAGCTAAAAACCCGCTTCGGATAAACCGCCTCGCACATTTTTATCCTTTCTCTATTATAATCCGAAAATAAATCGGAACACATTACACTGTCAAAATTTCTTTTTCTTTTGCCGCAAAAACTTCATCAATACGTTTTACGTACTTATCATGCAATTTCTGAACCGAAGTTTCACCATCTTTTTCAACATCTTCGGGCATGCCTTCTTTTATAGCTTTTTTTAATCCTTCAATGGCATCGCGACGTGCATTACGAACACTTACCTTTGCGTTTTCCGCTTCTTGCTTAGACTGTTTTACCAACGCCTTACGACGCTCTTCGGTCAAAGGCGGAATACCTAATCGAATAATTTCGCCGTTATTTTCGGGCGTAATACCAACTTCCGAATTCAATATCGCTTTTTCTATTTCACGCAACATCGGTTTTTCCCACGGCAAAATAGTTATAGTTCTCGCATCGGGCGTAGTTATTGTAGAAACATTGCTAAGAGGAACCATACTTCCGTAATACTCTACCATAACCGCATCTAAAATACGTGCGCTTGCCTTACCTGCCCGAATATGAGCCAGTGCATCTTCTAAAAACTCGACAGCCATTTGCATTTTCTCTTCGGCTGCATTCAAATATGTCTTAACCTCTGCCATAAATATATCTTGGGATAAATGTTTATATTCTAAAACAAAAATAATTCTTTTTTGCAATTCTGCAAAATATGCCTTTCTTTAATAAACCAACGTACCGATATTCTCGCCTGTCAATACTTTTTTAAGATTTCCCGGCGTATCCATATCGAAAACGATAATAGGCAAATTATTCTCTTTACACAACGTCGTGGCCGTAAGGTCCATTACCTTTAAACCACGCATATATATCTCGTCATACGAAATTTTATCGAACTTGACAGCCGAAGGGTCTTTTTCGGGATCTGCCGTATAAATACCATCTACACGAGTACCTTTCAGCATTACTTCCGCTTCGATTTCTATCCCCCGTAAAGCCGAACCCGTATCCGTAGTAAAAAACGGATTTCCCGTACCGCCGGAAATAATAGCTATTTCTCCGTTTTGCATAGCTTCAATAGCTTTCCACTTACTATAATGCTCTCCGATAGGAAACATATTTACGGCTGTAAAAACCCGAGCCTGTTGACCGGCTGCAACTAATGCGGAACTAAGAGCCAACGAATTAATTACCGTTGCCAGCATTCCCATTTGATCGCCTTTTACCCGATCAAAACCTTTGGATGCCCCGCTCAAACCTCTAAAAATATTTCCGCCGCCGATAACAATGCCAATCTCTACGCCCAATGAAGCAATCTCTTTTATTTGAGAAGCATATTCTCCCAAACGCACTTCATCAATCCCGTATTGTTTCGACCCCATAAGCGACTCACCGCTTAGCTTCAATAAAATTCTTTTATATTTCGATTCCATAAACAACTGCATATTTCCTGCAAAAATAACGATTTCAACACACAAAATACAAATCGTTGAAAACTTTTCATATAGACATGCCGAAAGAACTATCTTTCGTTTGTACCTTTAAGGCATAAAAAAAATAACATATTTATATGCAACCTTTCATACATCTACACGTACATACACAATACTCTATCTTAGACGGACAAGCATCCGTACCGGCCTTAGTAGACAAAGCTATTAAAGACGGCATGAAAAGTATTGCCATTACAGATCACGGGAATATGTTCGGTATCAAAGAATTTTTCAATTACGTAGAAAAGAAAAATTCTGATGTTAACAAAGAAATAAAATCTTTGAAAAAACAAATTTCCGCATTAACTGAATCCGGAACAAATCCGGAGGAACTGGAAGATTGCAAACAAAAATTAGATGCAGCCAAAGCAAAACTGTTTAAGCCCATTATCGGTTGTGAAATGTACGTGGCGCACAACCGCTTAACCGACAAAAACGGGAAACAAGACCAAAGCGGATACCACTTGGTAGTATTGGCAAAAAATAAAAAAGGATATCATAATCTAATTAAATTAGTCTCGAAAGGATGGACAGAAGGGTTCTACATGCGTCCCCGAACAGACAAAGTAGAATTAGAGAAATACCGCGAAGGATTGATTGTTTGTTCTGCTTGTTTAGGAGGTGAAATCCCTAAAAAAATAACCGCAGACCAATTAGAAGAGGCAGAAAAAGCGGTCTTGTGGTTTAAAGAAATGTTCGGCGAAGACTATTATTTAGAACTGCAACGCCATAAAGCAACCGTTTCACGAGCGAATCACGAAACATACCCCCTGCAAGAAACCGTTAATAAACAACTTATTCAATTAGCGAGAAAACATAATATAAAACTGATTTGTACCAACGACGTACATTTTGTTGACGAAGAGAATGCCGAAGCTCATGATCGGTTGATTTGCCTCAGTACAGGTAAAGACCTCGACGATCCGAAACGGATGCTATACACCAAACAAGAATGGATGAAAACGCAAGCCGAAATGAACGAGATATTCGCAGACATTCCGGAAGCTCTTTCAAACACCCTTGAAATTGCCGAAAAAGTTGAATTTTATTCCATCAATCACGGTCCTATCATGCCGGTATATCCCATCCCCGAAACATTTGGAACAGAAGATTCATACCGACAGAAATATACCGTAGATGACTTAAAAGCAGAATTCGGGAATAAATTCGATACACTTGGAGGCGCGGAAAAATTATATCGTATCAAACTCGAAGGCGATTACTTACGCGAGCTTACTATGGAAGGCGCCAAGGAACGCTGGGGCGAAATGAACGAGGTACAAAAAGAACGAATAGATTTCGAATTGGATACAATCATAAAAATGGGATTCCCGGGATATTTTTTGATTGTACAAGACTTTATTTCCGCAGCACGGAAAATGGGTGTATCCGTAGGGCCGGGACGTGGCTCCGCCGCAGGCTCTGCCGTAGCGTATTGCTTAAAAATTACCCAAATAGACCCAATTGAATATGACTTGCTGTTCGAGCGTTTTCTAAACCCCGATCGTATCTCCCTGCCCGATATAGATATAGACTTCGATGACGATGGACGTGGAGAAGTTCTCCGGTGGGTTACCGAAAAAATACGGTTATGAAAAAGTAGCGCATATCATTACCTACGGAACAATGGCTACGAAAATGTCCATCAAAGACGTGGCGCGCGTACAAAAGGTATCTCTATCCGAGTCGGACAGACTGACAAAACTCATTCCCGACAGACTGCCCGAAGTCAATGGCAGTTCACCCAAAATCAACTTAAAAAACTGTATCGCTGCCGTACCCGAATTACAACAGGCATGCGAATCGCCCGACATATTGATACGAGACACTATGAAATATGCCCAAATGCTCGAAGGCAACGTTCGAGGAACAGGCGTACATGCGTGCGGCGTAATCATAGGCCGAGACGATATTACCGACTGGGTTCCCGTCAGTACGGCGGACGATAAAGAAACAGGCGAGAAAATGCTCGTTACCCAATATGAAGGCTCCGTTATTGAAGACACGGGGTTGATAAAAATGGACTTTTTGGGCTTAAAAACCCTCTCTATCATAAAAGAGGCTATCGACAATATCCGCCAAACAACCGGAAAAGAAATAGACATAGACAACATCTCCATAAAAGACTCGAAAACCTACCAACTATACAGCGAAGGACGTACCACCGGCACGTTCCAATTTGAATCGGCCGGCATGCAAAAATACCTGAGAGAATTGCAACCCTCTACATTCGAAGACTTGATTGCCATGAACGCCCTTTACCGACCGGGACCTATGGCATACATTCCCCAATTCATCGCACGTAAACACGGCCGCGAACCCATTACATACGATATTCCCGAAATGGAAACATACCTGAAAGATACTTACGGAATCACCGTATATCAAGAACAGGTCATGCTTCTTTCCCGTTTATTAGGAGGGTTCACACGCGGAGAATCGGATGCGTTACGAAAAGCGATGGGTAAAAAAATCCGGGCGAAACTGGACGAAATGAAGCCCAAATTTATAAACGGAGCTATTGAAAAAGGGCATAAAAAAGAAACGCTCGAAAAAATATGGTCAGACTGGGAAGATTTCGCCAAATACGCATTCAACAAATCGCACGCCACTTGTTACTCTTGGGTAGCATATCAAACAGCTTATTTAAAAGCCAACTATCCCTCGGAATACATGGCTGCCGTATTAAGCCGAAACATTTCGAACATCACGGAAATCACAAAATTCATGGATGAATGCAAAGCCATGAAGATTCAAGTTTTAGGACCCGATATAAACGAAAGTTTGTTGAAATTCTCTGTAAACAAAAACAAAGATATCCGTTTCGGTTTAGGCGCAATAAAAGGCGTAGGCGAAGCTGCCGTACAAAGTATCATACAAGAACGGAAAAACGGTCCGTACAAAGATATATTCGATTTTGTAGAACGAGTAAACCTGTCGGCATGTAATAAAAAAAACATAGAATCTCTGGCCATAGCCGGAGCTTTCGATGCTTTTGGAAACATCCGCAGGGAACAATTTCTTGCCGAAAACACAAAAGGAGAATCCTTTTTAGACACCCTTGTACGTTATGGTAATAAACATCAATTAGATAAAGCCACCCAAAGCAACTCCCTTTTCGGAGATAGTGTAGAAATAGCTATCGCAAAACCCGAAATCCCCGCTGCTGAGAATTGGACAGATTTAGAGCGCCTCGACAAAGAACGCGATTTAGTAGGCATCTATCTTTCCGCGCATCCGTTAGACGAATATGCCATTGCGTTGGAATACGGTTGCAACACCCGAATGACAGAAATGAACGATAAATCTTCGTTATTAGGCCGAGACATCGTTATCGGCGGCATTGTTACCGGATTTAGAGAAGGAATGGGCAGAAACGGACGTCCATACGGCTTCTTGAAAATGGAAGACTATTCCGGCACAGCAGAAATCGCCCTTTTCGGAGAAGACTTTATAAACTATCGCAAATACGGATACAATGGGATGTATTTACTTATCAAAGGAAAATTTCAACCCCGCCGTTTCAACGAAAACGAATTCGATTTCAAAATAAACTCGATAGATATGCTTCCAGATATAAAAGATAAACTAATTGAAAACATAACCATATCTATTCCGTTAACAAATGTACACGCAGGGACAATAGATACATTAAAAACATTCCTGAAACATCGCGAAACATCTAAAACAGAGCTATTTTTTGAAGTTTACGATGATGAAGAAAATTTTAAGGTCAACCTATTCGCCCGTCCTTACCGAGTAGATGTAGATAAAGATTTGATCGATTTTCTAAAAGAAAACGACGATATCGGTTTTAAAATAAACAGTAAATATAATTGACCATAAATACGAATTTACTACCTTTGTCCATCATAATTTTAAAATTTATTTTTCATGGCATTAGAAATTACTGATAAAAACGCTCAGGAATTAATAGCTTCAGGAAAACCTGTTGTTATTGATTTATGGGCTCCTTGGTGCGGCCCATGTAGAATGGTAGCTCCCATTATTGAAGAACTCGCCACCGAATACGATGGTAGAGCCATAATAGGGAAATATAACGTTGATGAGGAATCCGACCTAAGTACGGAATACAGCGTACGGAATATACCTACAATACTCTTCTTCAAAGAAGGGAAATTAGTAGATAAACAAGTTGGAGCATCACCTAAAACAACAATAGAAGATCGAATCAAAGCGCTTTTATAAACATATAACAATACAAATTTATGAAAGAATATTTTATTTCAATTCTAAAAAACCATTATTGCGATTTTAAAGGAAGGGCAAGAAGAAAAGAATTCTGGATGTTTACATTATGGTGTTTCTTAATAGCTTTAGCTACTGCTATTATTGACATCATTTTAGGATTTCAAGGAGGAGGTCCGTTTACTTTATTATTTGCTTTGGCTCTCATTTTGCCAAGTTTAGGTTTAACTGTTCGTCGTTTACACGACATAAATTATTCCGGATGGTGGTATTTCATCTCTTTCATTCCCCTAATAGGAGGTCTTATCCTTCTATATTTCACCATAAAAGAAGGAGACAAAGGTCCCAATCAATACGGTCCGGATCCCAAAGCAGAACCTACACCTGAACAACAAGCATAAAAAATAATTTTTACAAAGACTAATCCTAAATAATCATTACAGTTATTAGGGCAACAATAGAACAAACGAGGATGTGTCATAATTGGCATATCCTCGTTTGCTTTATTGTTTTTTATTCTTTCTAAATCCCCTATAAATTATATATAATAGTATTTGTTCTAAAACTATTATACTTATCTTACGCCTCATTTTCAGCAAAGGTAGACTCAGATTTTCAAGCAAAAGCTACTGTTTATCCTTTCTCTTATGACACTTACAAAAATCATAGAATTATGACATAGATTCAACAAGCTAATGTACATCTAAATAATATTATACTCCACAGCCTGAGTGGTGCATCAAAGATTACTCTTCGTATAATTGGTTACAATTAGCCATTATTTATTTAAATATCCAATAAACAAGAAAGATATCATTCTTTATAAATCCGATTTTATGATATAAAATAGTGTGTGTATGAGATGCTCTGGGGATTGTTTACTTGGCTTGGTTTTTTTTAGGATTGGATGATGTTTGTTTGTGCGGTATGGTATAGCTGGAGGGGACTTGGGGGTTGTTTTTGTGTTTTTGTGTGGTGGGTATGAGGGTGTGTGGGGGTGTTAAATAAAC
>JAFUKV010000215.1 GCA_017467745.1 Bacteroidaceae bacterium
CTACGACAAGTTTGTAGATGATGTTTTTGAAAAATCTATATTCGGTAACGAAGCCAACCTGAAAAAATTTATCAAACGCCCGACTCTTAAAGCTCTGAAAAATGATTTGATGTTCTCTTTTGCAAAATCGGTAGCGGAAAAAAGGACGGAATTATCTCTGCAACAAATTCCTCTGAATTTACAATATGATCAAGCCGCCAAAACATATATAGCCGGATTATTGGAAAAAGAAAAAGAACAAACCCCTTACCCTGACGCTAATTTCTCTATCCGCCTTACATACGGGCAGGTATTGCCGTATCAACCGAAAGACGGCGTTATATACAAAAACTACACGTCTTTAAAAGGTGTAATGGAAAAAGAAAATCCCGACAGTTGGGAATTTATCGTTCCTGAAAAACTTAAAGACCTGTATAACAACAACGATTTTGGTCCTTATGCACGTGAAAACGGAGAGATGCCGGTTTGTTTTATTTCAAATAACGACATCACAGGCGGTAATTCAGGCAGTCCGGTCATGAATGCCAACGGAGAGCTTATCGGCCTTGCTTTCGATGGAAACTGGGAAGCCATGAGTGGAGACATCGTTTTTGAACCTGAATTGCAAAGATGTATCAATGTAGACATTCGCTACGTGCTTTTCATTATCGATAAATACGCCGGCGCAAAACATTTAATTGACGAAATGACTATCATAAAATAAACCGAATGAAAAAATATATATTATTACCGGCTTTTTTACTATCAAGCGCTACCATATCGGCACAAACATCATATCCTGTAACAGGTATGAAATACATGGAAAGCGTACTACTGAGAGAGCCCATTAAAAGCGATACCGTCGACGCGAAAGGAAAAACTTATGAAACGGCTTCTCTACTGAAAAATACAGCTACCGGTTTATTTGATGAATCGGCAACCGTCTTAAACGATGACCAAGGCCGTTATTTGATAACCAAACCCGAAAAAGGTTACGCTTTACATCGGTTTAAGTTCAATATCATACCGAACAGATTCTCTACTTTGGAAATTTCCGTCAAAGCTCCCGGTATGTACGAGATATATGTAAACGGCGAAAAAAAAGGCGACAAATATACGGTTAATACAAAATTATCGGATGAAAAACCGACCAAGCATTCCATAACTGTCGAACCTGAAATACAGGAAGTCATCATCAAATATCTTAACTCGGCGACAATAGAGAGCGACGACTCCATTTCTGTTACGGTAAATTGCCCCAAGAACGATTCGTTAAGTCGTCCCAACATTACACCTGACCCAAGACATCCTCTATATATCGACGATTTATTGGTAGGGAAAAGACCATCTTCAACTTCTATATCTCCCAACGGAAAATTCGCGTTAATACAATACAGAACTACCTTAGCGGGAGGAAGCGGAACTTCCGAAACCATTCTTTACCGAATATCCGACGGACATACGCAATACATTAAAGACGGTTTATCTTGGATGCCATCTTCTTCGTTATTGTATTATATCACAAATACGAATAACGGACGAGAATTGCATACAATCGACCCTGAAAACATGCAAGACAAATTACTTGCAAGCGGACTGCCCTCCGGATATTTTTCATGGAGCCCCGACGAATCGTATCTGATTTATTCCATTTACGAAAGCGCACCCGAAAAGGGAAAGCCTATCTCTGAAATTATCGTCCCGGCAGACCGTATAGACGGCTGGCGCAATCGTTGTAACCTCTATAAATACGATTTGGCAACCGGTGTTATGCAACGGCTTACATTCGGATATAGAAACACATATCTATCGGACATTAGTAACGATGGTACAAAATTGCTTTTCAATAGCAGCTATCCGAAATTGACAGAACGTCCGTTCGGTGAAAATTCGATGTTTCTCATGGACGTAGCGACAGGAAAGGTAGATACCTTGTGGCACAAAGATCCGTTTGCATCGGGTGCACAATTCTCCCCCGACGGGACGCAAATACTAATTACCGCTCCGGCAGAGGCATTCGGAGGTTTAGGGTTAAATATAAAAGAAGGACAAACCGCTAACATGTATGATATACAAGCGTACATTATGAACCTGTCCGACAAAAGAATAACACCTATAACCAAACTGTTCAATCCGTCTATCGAATCGGCTATTTGGAATAAATTCGACAACCAGATTTATTTCAGATGTACTGACAAAGATCGTGTAACAGTGTATAGGTATTCTCCTAAGAAAGATTCTTTTGAAAAACTTCCGTTAGAAGAAGACATTGTACAATCGTTCAACCTCAGTCAGAATGCGCCTATCGCAATTTATCGCGGACAGAGCGTTTCTTATGCAAACCGCGTACATCTTTACAATACGAAAAAGAATGAATCGAAATTAATATCCGACCTGCAAGCGGAACAAATGGCTCAATTTCGTTTAGCGCCCGTAACAGATTGGAACTTTCAATCAGAAGACGGCACTACCATAGAAGGACGCTATTATTTACCGCCCAATTTCGACGAAAACAAACAATATCCGATGATTGTATATTACTATGGAGGAACAACCCCCACCGACCGCACTTTCGAAATGCGCTATTCAGGACATCTATATGCAGCTATGGGATATGTAGTTTACGTTATACAGCCCAGCGGAACAATCGGCTACGGGCAGGAATTTTCCGCCCGACATGTAAATGCGTGGGGTATTAAAACGGCAAACGATATTATTACGGGAACTAAAAAATTCTGCGAAGCCCACCCGTTTGTAAACGCAAAAAAAGTGGGATGTATAGGAGCCTCATACGGTGGATTTATGACGCAATATTTACAAACGCAAACCGATATTTTCGCAGCAGCCGTATCGCACGCCGGTATCAGCAGCATTACCAGTTATTGGGGAGAAGGTTATTGGGGATACGGGTACAGCGCTGCGGCCAGTGCAAACAGTTATCCTTGGAATAACAAGGATTTGTATGTGGAGCAAAGCCCGCTTTTCCATGCTGATAAAATTAATACGCCATTACTATTGGTACACGGTACAGTAGATACGAACGTTCCTATTGGAGAAAGCATCCAAATGTTTACCGCATTGAAAATATTAGGTAAAGAAGTTGCATTTCTACAAGTTGACGGAGAAAATCACGGCATTGTAGACTTTAAGAAACGGATGGCATGGAAAAAAAGTATTTTCGCATGGTTCGCTAAATGGCTGCAAGACGATTCGAATTGGTGGGAAAGCCTATACCCGTCCAAAACATTATAAAAGTAATTCAATATAGAGAGACAGGCCGGAAAATCGGCCTGTCTTATTGTTTCATAAAAATTGCAACTATGATAAAAGCCGCTTTTTTTGATATAGACGGAACATTAGTCAGCTTCAATACACATAAAGTGCCTGAATCTACAATAACGGCATTAAATGCTCTTCGTCAAAAAGGAATAAAAACATTCATCGCCACCGGTAGGCACAAAACAGCTATCAACAATTTAGGAAATCTAATATTTGACGGATATATTACATTAAATGGAGGTATCTGTTTAGATGAAAAAGATAAAATCATCTATAAACATAGTATTCCGCAAGAAGATATCAGAAGTTTTATTCGTTATCAAGAAACATATCCATTTCCTTCTATGATTGTCACAGAATGCGATTTGTTTATCAATTATTGCAATCAAGATGTCGAGGACATATTAAAAATTTTAAACTTCCCTCATCTTCCGCAAAAACCGGTAACAGATTTTTACGATACGGAGGTAATGCAGCTGGTATCTTTCTTTAAGACCGAGCAAGAAAATAAAATCATGAAAGAACTGCCACATTGCGAGGCTACCCGATGGCATCCGTCGTTTACAGACATTGTACCCAAAGGCAGCAGCAAACGAGTAGGAATTGATAAAATTGCTGAACACTTCGGAATAGGCATCGACGAATGTATCGCTTTCGGCGACGGAGGCAATGATATTTCTATGCTGCAATATGCCGGAATAGGAGTAGCAATGGGAAATGCTGACGAAGAAGTAAAACGAAATGCCGATTATGTAACCGACCCCATAGATAATGACGGCATAATAAATGCGTTAAAGCATTTAGATATTATATAATTATAAGAGCGTATCAAAAAAATAGCCGCTCTGAAAAGTTACAGATTGTAACCTATTAAACCAAAAAGAGCCGTATCAAACTCTGCTTTGTGTAATGACACGGCTCTTTTTTTACTTTTCAGGATACTCTTTTTTCAAATCAAAAGTCGATTTTATTAGAATCAAGTCTTAATACATTGATACATCCTCAATTTTATATTCCGATTATCAAAATATCCTTATCTAAAACGTACCATACGGGCAAACCCGTTATACGCGACAGAAATACCTACGTGGCATCCCCGTTCAAATAAATCATAATCGGCATACGAAACATAGGCTTTCATACGTAAAGAAGAGGTGTACATTTCTTTATGCCCGAACCAAGAAGAGGGATTTACCGACAATAATGTAGAAAATTTATAATCGACCGTTAAACCGGCAATAGCATTAAAATCGCTTACCGCTACTTTAATTTCGTTACGGCGATCATCCACATCCATCACCTTTGAATATTGGCTCCAAACAATTCCGGCAAACGGCATAACCTTTACCCTATGCGAATCATAGACTTCATACCCCAAACACAAATCTATTGTTGAATAAATCGTATGTCTATTCTTCTCCCATTTTACCAGTTCATTCTTATAAGGAATCAACATATCGGCTCTATTTCGGGTAAACCCACCAGCAAAATCGGCTAAAAAATGAGTTTTCTTATATGCTAAATCTACGCCAAAACTAAACTGTCCCGAAGGAGTAAAATAATGTGCCAGTTTTCCTGTCGGAAATTCGATATTTGCACCCAAGACTATACCATACCCGAAATTACGAGGAACGAAATTTACCGGAACACTCGGTGAGGTACTATTCAACAATCCTGCAATATAAGTCTCCCACTCAACCAATTTTTTTTCATTCCGGCCTTCAACCGTCTCTTCTCGCATAGACTTTATTTGCTCGTCGTATGTAGCCGAATAGTTACGCATAGCAGCCTCAATCTCGATAGTAGGCAAACCTTTATCAATGTCTTGTTGCAACTTTCGACAATAATATTCCATCAAGTCGAACACAGCCTGATTATATCGCAAAGCCTCTTCCGTACGATAATCCGGATGAGTCCACGCTCTATCCAAATCTATATATGTATATAAAACAGGATGATAAACCGTTATACTACCTTGCTTGTCTTTTGTCTTCTCTCCTCCTATCCACGCACGCAGACTGGATGTAACGCCTTTTTCGTCGGTCGATTCCTTAAAATCGTCCCACGTCAATTTTCCGCTATCCCATCGTTTTATATTTTTCGGCTCCACGCCTATCGCAAACGCCGATGTAAAGAAACAACACAAAAGAATTACTAAACAAGATATCCTCATAGAACTACGGTTTATAAATTTTCCAATATACGTTTCAGAACAACCTGAGCCGATATTTCACGGTTAGCCGCTTCGGGTATAACAATCGAACGGGGACTTTCTATCACTTCATCCGTTACAATCATATTTCTTCTTACCGGCAAACAGTGCATAAAATACGCATTATCGGTAAGAGCCATTTTTTCCGCATCTACCGTCCAGCTACGATCCGTATTGATTACCTTGCCGTAATTAGGATCAGCATATGCCGCCCAATTCTTAGCATAAATAAAATCAGCTCCTTCAAAAGCTTTACGTTGATCGTATTCTATACGTGCGTTTCCCGTAAATTTAGGGTCTAACTCATAGCCTTCGGGATGCGTAATAACAAATTCATAATCCGTAGCGTTCATCCATTCGGCAAAAGAATTAGGCACAGCCTGCGGCAATGCGCGCGGATGCGGAGCCCATGACATAACCACTTTGGGACGCTCTTTTTGCTTATATTCTTCAATCGTTATCAAATCGGCAAACGATTGAAGCGGATGACGCGTAGCTGCTTCCATGCTAAACACCGGACGTCCGGAATATTGAATGAATTGAGACAATATTTTTTCTTGGTAATCGTCCTCTTTATTTTCGAACTTGGCAAAAGCTCTGACCCCAATCACGTCGCAATAATTTCCCATAACGGGAATAGCTTCAAGCAAATGTTCAGACTTATCTCCGTCCATTACTACTCCCCGCTCCGTTTCAAGTTTCCATGCTCCTTGATTAACATCGAGAACAATCACATTCATACCCAGATTCATCGCAGCTTTCTGCGTACTTAAACGAGTGCGTAGGCTAGAATTAAAAAACAACATCAACAGAGTTTTATCTTGCCCGAGATGTTTATATGCAAATCTGTTTTTCTTCACTTCAAAAGCCTCTTGTACAGCTTCTTTTAAATTTCCTAAATCTTTTACATTCGTAAAATGGCGCATATCTTTTTTGCAATTAAATTTAACTTCTGATTTGTCCGTTTCCGGTTATAATATATTTGTAACTTGTCATTTCCGGCAAAGCCATCGGCCCGCGCGCATGCAATTTTTGCGTACTGATACCTATTTCCGCACCAAAACCGAATTGTCCCCCATCGGTAAATGCCGTAGAAACATTGCTATATACACAAGCTGCATCCACTTCTTTGAGAAAACGCGAAATATGCTTCGGATTCTCACTAACAATAGATTCGCTGTGCTTAGACGAATATCGGGCAATATGTTCAATAGCTTCGTCCAAATCGTTGACAGTTTTCACCGCCATTTTATATGACAGAAACTCGGTTCCGTAACTTTCAGGCAAAGCGTGTTGCAACAAAGCAGATGGATAATGCCCCCGTAACGCCTCAAAAGAATCTTCATCGGCATATATAACAACATTACTATCTGCCAACAAAGTGCACAACTCAGGCAAATCCACCAATCGACTTCTATTTATCAATAAACAGTCCAACGCATTGCAAACACTTACCCTACGTGTTTTAGCATTATTGATGATAGCTTTCCCCTTTGCTGTATCACCGTCAGCATCGAAATAAGTATGGCAGATACCCGCACCTGTCTCAATAACAGGCACTTTTGAATTATTCCGCACATAATTAATCAAACCTTGACTACCGCGCGGTATAATCAAATCTACCCATTTTACGGCTTGCAACAACTCTGCCGTAGCATCCCTGTCTGCCGGCAACAGAACCACTGTATACGGGTCTATTCCGAAAGTTATCAACACCCTGTTAATAACTTCAACAATAGCTTTATTTGAATTGTGAGCATCATGCCCGCCTTTTAATATACATGCGTTACCCGATTTCAGGCAAAGAGAAAATACATCAAAACTTACATTCGGACGCGCTTCATAAATAATGCCAACTACCCCGAACGGAACTGAAATTTTAGTTATTTCCATTCCATTGGGACGCACTGTCTTATCCAAAACCCGGCCCAAAGGAGTAGGTAATTTTGCAACTTGCCGCATATCTGAGGCAATAGCTGAAATACGTTCGGCCGTCAATTTTAGCCGGTCATACTTCGGGTCAGACGATTCCATACATGCCAAATCTTTGGCATTTTCTTCCAAAATATAGGCCGACGACTTTTCCGCTTCATCGGCAACAGCATACAGAACACGGTTTATCGTATCCTCTTCTATCAGATTCAATCTGCGGGAGGCAGCCTTTACTGCCGCAAAAACATCATCCAATTGGTTCATTCGTCTACTTTTAATACTGCAAAATTATGTTTTTCTTTTCAATAACACCTATATCTCCTGACGAAATTCAGTCTAAATAGAGATAGTCGTAATGTACCAACGGCTTAACGCCTTTATGTCCGATAGCCGCACGAGCCTTGCCGCTGTCTACACTGACACGCCCCACACCTATCTGCTCATTTTTATGGTTAAATATACGCACAATATCATCTTTTTCAAACTCACCTATTACCTGCGTTACGCCAACCGGCAACAAACTTGTGGCTTTGTCTGACAGCAACGCTTTAACTGCACATTCATTGATATGTATTTCTCCTTTGGCAAATCCTTCGGAATGGGCTATCCATTTTTTCATACTTGAAGCCGGTTTGTCCGACGGAACAAATCGAGTGCAAACCACGTCTGAGTCCGCCCGCAACAAATCGACCAATATATTATCTCTTTTTCCGTTCGCAATGAATACGGTAATTCCCTCATCCGCTACTTTACGGGCTATATTGCATTTAGTTATCATGCCGCCACGTCCGAAAGAGGATTTCTTAGTTTGAATATATTCGGATAAGTCGTCTTTTTGCCCTTCTATTTCACGAATAACCGAAGATGTAGAATCTGTCGGATTTCCATCGTATATCCCGTCTATATTACTCAATATGATTAAAGCCTCCATGCCCATCATGGCGGCAATCAATCCCGATAATTCATCATTATCGGTAAACATTAATTCCGTAATGGAAATCGTATCGTTTTCGTTGACAATAGGTATGACGCCGTTTTCGAGCATCACCTCCATACAGTGTTTCTGATTCAGGTAATGCAGCCGTGTTGCAAAATTCTCCTTCATCGTCAGCACCTGCCCGCAAGCAATACCGTGATCTCTGAAAAGCTCGAAATAACGGTTTATCAGTTTCGCCTGCCCTACTGCCGAAAACAGTTGCCGGGAAGAAACCGCATCTATCTTACGCGATAACTTCAACTCGCTGCGTCCGGAAGCTACCGCCCCCGACGAAATCAACACAATCTCCACCCCTGATTTATGCAATTCTGAAACCTGATCGACCAACGCCGACATACGGGTAATATCTAATGTTCCGTCTTTTCTTGTCAGGACGTTACTACCTATTTTTACCGCTATTTTCTTATATCGATACATTTTGTTTTGTGTTTAATGAATGGAAAAACGTTTCAACATCTCTTTGTACTCGCTCCAAGACTCGTCAAAAGCCGCACCAATCCTGATGGGCAAAACAGGATATTTACCCAATGTGCTATCCAGACGAGCGGAAAAAGAATCAATATTCCGCGTATAATAAACAAATACGGCATGTCCGCCTCCTATATGAATAGCTGTTAAAAGCGCCAATCCATCTTTTTCCATCGCATCGCACAACACATTCATAGTATCATCCATACGAATCGTTTCATCCGGCAAAGGCATAGCCGTCATATCCGGCTTATATTGCCAAACTATTTCAACTCTCATTTTGTATGCCGATGTATCGGGCGCAGTGCGAAACATCCGTCCGCGCGTAACGATACGGCCATTATCCGATTCGGCTTCTCCTACAAACCACTCATTGTTTTCTTCCATATCGTACCATTTAAAACAAACGGAGTGCGACACATCCTTTCATAAACGCCGCACTCCGAAAGGTTATATTTCTTATTTTATTATTCCGGTTGCTTATCTTTATCTCTAATCTCCACTCGACGAATTTTCCCGCTAATAGTCTTTGGCAATTCATCAACAAACTCTACTACACGCGGATATTTATACGGGGCTGTAACATGCTTTACATGGTCTTGTATCTCTTTTATCAAGTCATCTCCCGCCTTGTCTTTATATGCAGCAGACAGCACGATAGTAGCCTTTACCACTTGTCCGCGCACCTCATCGGGAACACCCGTGATAGCACATTCTACAACTGCCGGATGCGTCATCAATGCGCTTTCCACTTCAAACGGGCCGATGCGGTAACCCGAAGATTTTATCACATCGTCGGCTCGTCCTACAAACCAAAAATAGCCGTCTTCATCGCGCCAAGCCACATCTCCCGTATAATAGATACCATCATAATGCGCTTCCCTTGTTTTTTCCGCATCACGATAATACTCTTTAAACAATCCGAGAGGCTTACCTTTATCTGTACGGATAACAATTTGCCCTTGCTCTCCATCTTCCGCCCAACGGCCGTCGTTCGTAAGCAAGTCTACATCGTACTGAGGGTTTTTGACGCCCATAGAACCGGGTTTCGGCTCTATCCATGGATAAGTAGCAACCGTCAACGTCGTTTCCGTCTGTCCGAAACCTTCCATCAGTTTAATACCCGTTATACGGAAAAATTCTTCATAAACTTTCGGATTTAACGCTTCTCCGGCAATAGTACAGTATTTAAGCGATGAAACATTGTATTTGCTTAAATCTTCACGTATCAGAAATCTGAATACGGTAGGCGGCACGCAAAACGAGGTTATATGATATTTTTCAATCATTACCAATACATCGGCGGGCGTAAATTTATCAAAATCGTAAACAAACACATTCGCACCGGCAATCCATTGTCCGTACAATTTTCCCCAAACAGCTTTTCCCCATCCCGTATCGGCCAAAGTGAGATGCAAACTTTGCTCATTCAGATTATGCCAAAACGAACCGGTAATGATATGTCCCAAAGGATAAGTAAAGTCATGGGCCACCATTTTCGGATTACCAGTTGTTCCCGACGTAAAATAC
>JAFUKV010000216.1 GCA_017467745.1 Bacteroidaceae bacterium
ATTGAAAAAATATATCGTCAACGTTGGTCCCGCCATATTCCCCCCACACATTTACGAGTTGGGAAAAGATACCATACAAGCGCCTTTCGATTTGATTGCCCTAACCTTATGCGAGTTATAATCTCGACAACATACATGCTTTATAAAGAATAAAAACCATAAAGCATTTCCGGGAAACAACTATATTGGTTATATTTGTACTCAACAAATACTGATTCTATTTACAATCATGCGAATCATCAGCGGTAAATACGGTCGACGACGTTTCGAAACGCCTCGTAATATAAAAGCTCGTCCGACAACAGATTTTGCCAGAGAAAACCTATTCAACGTTCTTTCCAATTTAATTGATTTCGAAGGAATGGAAGCGTTAGATCTTTTCTCGGGAACGGGAGCTGTCAGCTTCGAGCTCGCTTCGCGCGGATGTAGTAAAGTCGTATCGGTAGAAATATATGCTGTTCAATATGCTTTCATCAAAAAAGTAATTACCGAACTTAAAGCAAAAGAAATAATCACAATAAAAGGAGATGTATTTAAATACATCGCATCGAGCAGAGAACAATTCGACCTTATTTTTGCTGATCCGCCCTATGCTTTGCCGGAAATGGAAGAAATACCGACAAAAATTCTATCGTCAAAACTACTCCGTCCGAACGGAATATTTATTTTGGAGCACTCTAAAAACAACGATTTTTCGAACAACGCGCATTTTGAACAGATGCGGACTTACGGATGCGTACATTTCAGTTTTTTCCTACAAAAAAGCGACTCCACTCTTTCATCTGAAAAGAACACACAAGAAACAAACTCATTATGAAACAATATTTAGATCTACTGCACCGTGTCTTAAATGAAGGTACAAAAAAAGAAGATCGCACCGGAACAGGAACAATCAGCATCTTCGGACACCAAATGAGGTTTAATCTCGAAGAAGGATTCCCTGTGCTGACGACAAAAAAACTGCATCTGAAATCGATTATACACGAACTGTTATGGTTTCTCAAAGGAGACACCAACGTTCATTACCTGCAAGAAAACGGTGTCAGAATCTGGAACGAATGGGCTGACGAAGACGGCGATTTAGGACACATCTACGGCTATCAATGGCGTTCATGGCCTGATTATAACGGCGGACACATAGATCAAATAAAAGAGGCCGTAGAAACAATCAAACACAATCCCGAATCACGTCGTATTATTGTCAGCGCATGGAATGTGGCGGATTTACCGAATATGAATCTACCCCCATGTCATGCGTTTTTTCAGTTCTACGTGGCCAACGGACGATTAAGCCTGCAACTTTACCAACGAAGCGCCGACATTTTTTTAGGCGTTACGTTCAACATCGCATCATACGCCCTATTACTTCAAATGATGGCGCAAGTTACAGGATTGAAAGCAGGAGATTTTGTACATACATTAGGCGATGCGCACATCTACTTAAATCATTTGGAGCAGGTAAAACTACAACTATCCAGAGAACCTCGTCCATTGCCCCGTATGGAAATAAACCCTGCTATCGATGATATTTTTAATTTTACTTTCGACGATTTCAAACTGACCGATTACGATCCTCATCCGCATATAAAAGGCGTCGTATCGGTATAAATAATTTTTTTTAAATGCCTACCATCTCTATCATAGCAGCCGTAGCCGAAAATCGCGCAATAGGTAAAAACAATGGTTTATTGTGCCACTTACCGGCCGATTTAAAAAGATTCAAAGCCCTGACATCCGGACACACGGTAATTATGGGGCGACGCACATTCGAATCGCTACCGAATGGAGCGTTACCCAACCGAGACAACATCGTAATTACCTCTTCTGCAAAAGAATATCCGAACGTAAAAACATGTAGTTCTGTCCAAGCTGCATTAAATACCGTAAGGGCGGACGAAACGGAAGTCTTCGTCATAGGAGGTGCATCCGTTTATCAAGCATTTTTGCCATTAGCCAACAAGTTGTATTTAACGCACATACACCATTCATTTAGTGATGCAGATACGTTCTTCCCGGAAATTCATTCAGAAGAATGGTTCTCTGAAAGAACAGAAAAACACCTACCCGATGAACTGCATCCATACGCATACTCTTTTACCGAGTATGTACGAAAATAAATCATTATAACGATATGAAATGCGCAATGAGTAAACAAAAGAAATATTTTCACTTCCTATTTTTGGCTGTAATTGTACTGTCTGCATGTAACGATGCAGTTTCCGTATCCAGTTTATTGGACGAAATGGTTTCGTATGACGAGTCTGCCCGCTATCCTGAAAAACCGTATTCTATCGGAATGGAGAGCAGCCATAAAAGAACAACAGTAATGGGAGACATGCCGTCTACCGGAAACTACGAATTCGACATGAACGACAGTGCCTATTTCACCCGTCTCGACACAATAGAAGGACGCATTGAAAAAGTACTGTTCGACCAATCCGGACCGGGAGTCATTACTCGTTTTTCGGCATCTACACCTCAAAAGAGCGGTACTTTGCGTTTCTATTTCGACAATAACACCAATCCGACACTTGAAATCCCTTTCTTCGATTTCGGACAATTAGGAATACCCGAAAACGGCATTTTATATAGAACTCATCCTGAAACAATAAAAAAAGGAGGATACGGCAGTACCTTACTTTTGCCCATTCCTTATCAAAAAAGGTGTTTGATTACATATGAAGAAGAAAACAACTCGAAAGATATACCGAGATTCTATCAAATCAATTACCGAAAATATCCGGAAAAGACATCAATAGAAAGTTTTTCTCCACAA
>JAFUKV010000217.1 GCA_017467745.1 Bacteroidaceae bacterium
CGAGGCAGCCTTGACCAATACAGATGCAGTTATTCAACCTCGCCAAAGCAATACATGGGGAGCTATCAGTCTCGATCACGTGTATGAGTTTATGGGAGGTATGAATCTGGCGGTACGCAATGTAACAGGTAAAGAGCCTGATGCCTATATGAGTGATTACCGTAATCGCAATAATATGCGTATGCAAGAACTTAAAGAAGCTATTGGCGTGGAAAGTCGCACAACGATTTTCAACCCTTCTTATATTAAAGAGAAGATGAAAGGCGAATCAAGTTCTGCTTCTGAATTTGCAGAAATCATACAAAATACTTACGGTTGGAACGTGATGAAACCCGAAGTTATCGATAATGAGATGTGGAACGAGATATATGACGTTTATGTTCGGGATAAATTTAATTTAGGTGTTCGGAATTACTTTGAACAAAAGAATCCGGCGGCTTTGGAAGAGATGACTGCTGTAATGATGGAAACTGCCCGAAAAGGTATGTGGAATGCTTCGGCTGAACAACTTGCAGAGATTGCCAAACTTCACACTGAATTGATAGAGGAATATAAACCCTCTTGTTCGGAATTTGTCTGCAATAACGCCAAGCTGCGTGATTTCATTGCATCGAAAAGCCGTAAGGATGTTGCGCAAAGATATGAGCAGAATATTCGTAATATCCGTGAAACTAATGTAAGTGGAGACAAGAGCATGGTACTTAAAAAAGAACAGATGAATGATGTTAACAAAACATCAACATTAGTTAGTAATATCGTTGTGGCAGCCCTAATGATTATTGCTTTTGTCGCCATTATTTTGGTAGTACGCCGTCGTCGTAAAAAGATGGAGGGGTAATAAATGGAGATACTTGTCCTCGTTTTAATGATATTGGTTTGCTTCAATTATCTATTGAAGCAAACCAATCGCAAACCCTATTTTGTGGTTTTGTCATCTGTTGTTTGTGCCTTATTTATGGGTTTTATGTGGCGTTTTGCTATTGAGCAATCAAAGAGTCAGATTTCTGAATGGATTACAAATACAAAGCTGATGCTCGATGTATCGGTTATATTGACTTTGGAAGTTGCTATTCAAATAGCTTTCTGTATCTTAGCCGCTGATATACAGACTTCGAAAAAAGTAAAGCCACTAACTATACGGATATACAAAATATTACGTTGGTTTCCGGGTATTCTCATCTTCCCCGTGTTATTTAGTATTTTGGTAAATGTAATATTCTCTATGCCGGAGATATCTTTTAAAGCGATTGCTTGGAGTATGGCAGTAGCGGTTCTTATTCTTATTCCATTAGGGACTTGGGGGATAAAATGGCTTATTCCTGAAAAAGAGATACGTTTGGAAATTCTCTTCTATACCAATGCGCTCATTGCTATTTTAGGCATTATTTCAACAGTTAACGGACAGACTGCTGTTGCAGGTGTTAGCGAGATAGAGTGGAGAGTATTGCTTGGTCTAATTTTCTTGGTGTTATTGAGTCTACCGTTAGGGGTTATCACGTATAAAATCAGAATAAACAAAATCATTAAAAAAGTAAATAAACTATGAATTACGTTTCAGACATTATGTATTGGATTTCGACAGGATTGCTTGTTCCTGTTGTTGTTTTGTTGATTTTCTTTTTTGGACGCTCACTATTGCTTATTGGTAGCTTCTTTGGGCAGTACTTGGCTATCAGACGAACATCAACATTGATTAGTAAAGAGTTGGAGATGCTTAATAGAGAGAATATTCACACTCTTATTGAGAAATTACCTCAAAAGAATCAATCGCTGGTTGTAATATATATGCAGCGATTGTTGAATGCAAAAGATAATATTCCATTACGTCAAAGATTACTATCTGATTTTGATATTGAAGCGGAAAAGGATTTATCAGTATCAAAAACATTGGGTAAAATGGGACCGATGTTAGGATTGATGGGAACACTTATTCCTATGGGACCTGCTCTTGTAGGACTTTCTGCCGGCGACATCGCATCTATGGCTTATAACATGCAGGTAGCTTTTGCTACAACTGTAATTGGTTTGTTTGCAGCAGGTATTGGCTATGTTACTCAGTCGGTTAAGCAACGTTGGTATTTGCAAGACTTAACTAATCTTGAATTTGTGGCAGGATTGTTAAACGAAAACGAGAAGAAAAACTATGAAGCGTAAATTACTAAATAGAGAAGAAGACAACGATCCTATGAGCGTTGTAAGCAATCTTTTTGATGTTGCTATGGTATTTGCAGTAGCTCTAATGGTAGCTCTTGTAAGCAGATATAATATGACTGAGGTTTTCAGTCAAGAGGACTTTACAATGATAAAAAATCCGGGAAAAGAGAATATGGAAATCCTTACCAAAGAGGGTGAAAAAATAAACCGCTATACACCATCTGAAAACCAAGATAGTAAGAGTGGCAAAAAAGGGAAGAAAGTTGGTATAGCCTATGAATTAGAGAATGGTGAAATAATTTACGTACCAGAGTAAATTCAAAATTATGTTCCGTCTTGATTCTTGATAACAATGAAACTCTGCTTTCCATGATAAAGAAAGTGTATGTAGGTATTCAGCGATATACGGACTTTATGTATGGGCGACGAAGCGCGGACAGAAAAAATTTGTGCTAAGTGTCGATGATGTTGCCTCCGATATGCAGTATGATACTTGGTACTTCTTTGAGAACGAATATATTTATTGCAAGGAATATTCCGCCATATACGAATCGATTCTCGAAGTACAGACACCGCAGCCTCGCGGTAAGAACTCGCTGATCGATTGTTTCTCGCGCATCCGTACTTTTTTCTATTGGTACAAGAACAACAAACGAACGACAAATACACCATTCGACGACTTCTTTCTCGAAGAGTGTACCTATGGCAACCACACCTTATTACATTACGATCGATGAGCGTAATGAGATTTATCATACCAATCTGGCCGCCCTGCAGCTTTTGCCGGAGAGTTTCTGGAAACAGAATTTTTATTATCGCAGATTTTTTTCATATCTTTATCGCAAAATATGGCAGAAATTCCATTCCGTATGAACCGTATAAAAGAAGTGCTGACAGAAAAAGGCATTAAATAGACTTGGCTTGTTGAAACAGCTCGGCAATAGTTTCAGTATTGTTAATGCTTATATATGCAATCGCCGGCAGCCGAGTTTGGAAGTGCTGTTTGAAATAGCAAAAACTTTCAGGTAGACCCGAAAGATTTAATCGAAAGCAAAGAATAAATATGATAGCTCCCATACAAATACGTCCACCTGAGAATTGGCAAGACTTTGAACTGCTCTGTAAAAAATTGTGGGGCGAAATCTGGAATTGTTCGGATACCATTAAGCACAATGGACGAAGTGGGCAGAAACAGTACGGAGTCGACATATATGGAATACCGAATGGCGGTGTTGAATATTACGGCATTCAATGTAAAGGAAAAGATAATTACACTCACGCCCAACTTACACCAAAAGAGATAGATGAAGAAGTTAGAAAAGCCCAAAGTTTCAAACCAGCCTTAAAAGCGTTTTATTTCGCCACCACTGCGGTTAAAGATGCAGCAATTGAAGAATATATTCGAAAAAAAAATGTTGAAAACATTACCAGCGGAGGTTTTTCCATAGACATCTTTTCTTGGGAAGATATTGTTGATTTGCTCAAAGAGCGGCGCTCGACATATAGTTGGTATATAAACAATTGCCAATATGCCGACAACTCGGATGTAAGAGTGTTATTGAATGATTCGCAAACAGAAATAACAATCAAGCCTCAATATTATATTTATTCAAAAAATCACAAGAAACCCCAAAAATCAAATTCCGAGAGAAACGCTTTAAGTTGGAATTTTACACTTCCGCGTAGTACTTATGACTGTACTTGGTGTAAAGTAAACGTTACAGTAGAAAATATCGGCAGTACAATTATAAGTGACTACATGATAAGCTTGCAAATTTCAAGTTCGGAAAATTTTGAGTTGGATGATGCAAGAGGAGATAAGAGAAAAAGTGGTATTGCTGTTATTACCGGCATTGCCAGATATATGCCGGAAGTATTTGTCGACGAGAAGTACAATATTATTGAATATAGACCGAGAGCAAACATATTGGTACAAACGGATCGACATACATTGGGTTTTTGGATTCATCCGAGCAAACTGGAACAACACCTTGATTTGATATGGACTGTTAAATCCGCAGATTACAGCAAGTCCGATAAATTGTCAATAATATCTATTGCAGAATTAATACCAAAATATGATGATGTTATTGATGAAAATAATATTGATGATATTTATATTGAACCTAAAATAATTGAAGACTAAACTATGCCTACACTGACTTGGATAGGAAAAGATAAGGTTGTCAATCATCATCAGGAGGTGCCGTATCGGGTACTGGAACACAAATACGGGTTTCGGGCGGAGGATGACGGCGACCGAACGCCGACGGGTAGCGGCAACAAAATCATACACGGCGACAATCTGGAGGCGCTGAAATCGCTGTTGCCGGAGTACGAGGGGCGCGTGAAGTGCATCTATATCGATCCGCCGTACAACACGGGCAATGAAAAATGGGTGTACAACGACAACGTGAACGACCCGAAAATCAAGAAATGGTTAGGCGAAGTGGTCGGCAAGCAGGGCGAGGATTTGAGCCGCCACGACAAATGGCTGTGTATGATGTATCCGCGACTGAAACTGCTGCACAAACTGTTGGCGGAGGACGGAGCGATATTTATTTCAATTGACGATAACGAACTCGCCAATCTGAAACTGCTTTGCGATGAAATATTCGGAATTACAAATTATCTGGGACTTATTACGAGGCGTCAAAGCAGTGGATCCAAGAACGATAAAGGTAATGATAAAATAATAACTACAGCAGATTATATTCTTACATACAGAAAAAACAATTTTGCATTTTCACCTTATCAACAAAAAAACACCAAAATATTCCCCATGAAAGATGATATAGGGAATTTTAGTATTCGTGCATTAGAAATGCAAGGTGGAGGGGATACGCTACCGCAAAGACCTAAAATGGGATATTCTGTTTATTATAATCGAGAATTAAATGATGTAAAACTATTATTCGATTATGATTTGAGTAATATCCCTGTTTATAAAGAACCCGACACAGAACTGATACAAAACGGTTATGAATGTTTCCGCCCAAGAAAAAGGGATATGGCGTTGGGGAGATGGCGTTGGGGAGATGCAACATTCTTGGAAAGATTTTATAATAATGGAGTTTATTTTGATAAAGGGCGTGTATTTATAAAAGAGCGATTTTCAGAAACCATTGATAAATATCCGGAAGCAATAATTTCAGAATTTCTTAACACGCAAGGAACAAATGAATTAAAACAAATATTTGAATGTAGAATATTTGATTATCCCAAGCCGTCGGATTTATTATACTTTCTATTTTCTGTATCGACGGATAAAAATGCAATTGTCCTCGATTCTTTCGCCGGTTCTGGAACAACTGCCCATGCGGTGCTGAATCTGAACAAGAAAGACGGTGGCAACCGCAAATTCATTCTTGTCGAGATGGAGGATTATGCCGAAGATATCACCGCCGAGCGGGTACGCCGGGTAATGCGGGGCTACGGAGAGGGCAAAAATGCCGTTGCCGGAACGGGCGGCGCATTCGACTATTACGAGTTGGGCGAGCCGATGTTCGACAAGGAGAAGAACCTCAACGAGAATATTGGCGAGGATAAGATCCGCGAGTATATCTACTACACCGAAACCAAACGGCACTTGGAGCGCGAGCGCACCGAAGCGGCGAAATACCTGTTGGATACTTACAACAACACGGGCTACTATTTCTATTACGAGCGCGACCGTATGACAACACTCAGCATCGACACGCTGCATATCGTAACGGAGCGGGCCGAACAGTATGTCATCTATGCGGACGTATGTACCGTTCCGCCGCAGGTGCTGGCAGCCCAAAATATTACATTTAAAAAGATTCCGCGCGACATCAAACGATTCTGACATTATGGAGCTTAAACAATATCAAAAAGAGGTAATCGCCGATCTGGATTCGTATATCGGGTATGTAGAGAAATACAACCGACCCGATACAGCCTTTCATAAATTCTGGGAAGACAAAGGCGTTTCGATTTCGGCAATCGACAACTATTATCTGCATCCGTACGACAACAGCATTACTGACGTACCGCACGTAACGGTCAAAGTGCCGACCGCCGGCGGTAAGACCTTTATCGCCTGCAATGCGTTGAGTACGATATTCAAACATTTGCCCACCGTAAAGCCGAAAGTCGTGGCGTGGTTCGTTCCGTCGGATACAATTCTGAAACAGACGGTGAAGAATTTGCGTGATCCGTCGCATCCGTACCGTCAGAAAATAGACAGTCATTTCGGGAATGCCGTATGTGTTGTCGATAAGGAGGCGGCATTATTCGGTCATGGCATCCATCCGACAGAGATTCGCGAGCAATTGACGATTTTTGTATTGAGCGTGCAGTCCTTCGCTGCCAACAACAAAGACGGACGCCGCGTCTATCGTGAAAACGAGAATCTGGCGGAGTACGCCAAGTTGTACGACAGCTTGACCAAACGAGTGGAGGGGTCGGACGAAACAGGATTGATTCAAGTATTGTCGTATCTAAATCCGGTGGTCATTATCGACGAGAGCCACAATTTCGAGGCGAATCTGCGTGTGGATATGCTCAAAGCGATCAATCCCTGTTTTATTCTCGATCTGACGGCAACACCTCGCAAGAAGAGTAATATCATCAGTTTTGTGGATGCCATTAAGCTCAAACGGGCGAACATGGTGAAACTGCCGGTTATTGTGTATAATCACCGCTCGACAAATGATGTTATTTCGAGTGCGATACAGATGCAGCGCAGTTTGGAACAAAAAGCCATTGCAATGGAGGCGGATGGCGGCCGATATATCCGTCCGATTGTGCTGTTCCAAGCCCAGCCGAAAACCGATGACGACAATATTACATTCGACAAAATCAGAAACAAACTTATCGAAATCGGTATTCCTGAAGACCAAATAAAAATCAAGACGGCGAACAGAGACGAAATCAAGAACACCGACCTGTTGAGCCGCGATTGTCCGGTGCGCTACATTATTACGATCAATGCGTTGAAAGAGGGTTGGGATTGTCCGTTCGCCTATATCCTCGCATCGTTGGCCAACAAGACCTCGCGGGTGGATGTCGAACAGATACTCGGTCGCGTGCTACGCCTTCCCTATACGACCAAGCACAAGGAGGAATTGCTCGATTTGTCATATGTATTTACCTCGTCCGGTGATTTTCGGAACACGGTCGAGAATATCATAGAGGGGTTGAACCGTGCAGGTTTCAGCAAAAAGGACTACCGTGTAGCCGAAACTCCGACAGAAACTGTTGCACCTGTCCCGACTGAACAGTCGTTCCGCGGACTGTTTGACAGTGACGATGAACCGGAGCAGGGTACACCTGAAACCGCGTCGGCCGACGATGTCGACGATCAGATAAACCCCGAAACGATTAAAACGACGATTACAGCACTTGCCGCAAATACGGGGATGGCCGAATTAGAGTCTTTTGCGCGTCAGGAAAGCGAAAACTACAATCTGCAGTCAGCACAGCAGACAGATAATAACGATATTCCGGATGATATTAAAGGTATGATAAATACATATCCGATTAAAGATATTTTTGCAGACAAGGCAAAAGAGTTGATATTGCCCCAATTCGTGAAAAAGATAGCTTCAAGTTTGATATTCGCCGACAGCGAGTATATACCTTTGGACAAGATAATGCTTGCCGAAGAGCTCGATTTGGACAAATGCGATCACAATATCGACTTTACACATGCTGAAAGTGAGGCGGTGCGAGTGGACCTTGAAAGATCCAGCGGGGAGGAATATGCAGTTATAAGAAGGAACCTAAATGCAAGCCAATTGGCGTTTATCAAACGGTACTTTGCAACCTTGTCGCCAAAAAGCAAGCAGAAGCAACTGGCGGAAATGCTTGCAAAAAGCATTCATTTCGACGAGATTTCCGAACTGCAGATTGCACGTTATATCAAAAAGACCATCGAAGGCGTAGACTCCGAGCAACTCGAAGACTTGTACACCAATGACTGGCAGACGAAAGATACGATTCGCCACAAAATCAAATCGTTATTGGCTGTTTATCAAGAAAAGAAATTCAAAGAGTGGCTCGATACCGGACAGGTAAAATGTCTGCCTGCATACCGTTTGCCGGAGCGGATAACGGTGAAAACAAAGTCTATCGGTTTGGCAAAAGGGCTTTATACGGAGGAGGAGTCTATCAACGGCTTCGAGTATGAAGTTATAAATGCTGTTGCCAACTTGGAGAATGTGCGCTTTTGGCACAGAAATCCAAGCCGTACGGGATTCTGCATTAACGGGTATATTAATCATTATCCCGACTTTATTGTTCAGTTGGAAAGCGGTATTACTGTTCTTCTTGAGCCGAAAGGCGATGACAGAGATAACTCGAACACTCGGGAGAAGATCGAGCTAGGTAGGACATGGGCCAATAAAGCCGGTGAGCAGTATCGCTATTTTATGGTATTCGAGAAGCAACATATGGATGGTGCGATTACTGTCAAGGAACTTTTGCAAAGATTAAGTGTAATGTAAATAAACATGGGAAATCGAATAATAACGGATATAAAAGCATGAATGGTTAATTTCCAAATCTCTAACCGATTTCGGAGATGACATTTGTGTACCGCAATCTTACATATATTTCAAAGGACCAATAGCAGGACTCTCTCATAAATTAGGAATTAAATACATAAAGGAAAATTCTATACTTATTCTTTTATCTAAATACTATTTCTAATGATGTGCTTGAAAATAATGACAGTATATTTTTTTTATAATTGTTATTATCAGTATCTTAGACTGCAAATAGCAAAAATAATAGTAAATTAATTGTCTAAATATATCTTTATTCTTTAATTTTGCACCGTGAAAAAGGTTTATTGCTATTTTTTCAATAGTGATAGTAAAAGGGAATTGAGTGAAAGTCTCAAACAGTCCCGCTGCTGTGAGTCTTATTTTAATTGTACCGACAATAACTTTTATGCCACTGATATTTTCGGGAAGGCGTTCGGTATGAGAGACAAGTCAGAAGACCTGCCTTATTATTCATAATGAATATTTTTTCTCGTGGGTTAGGAAAATATTTTAATGGTTAAAGCTTTAAATCTTATTTATATGTATATGTAAATCGTTTTATTGAACGGTTTACTTATTATTTATGTAGTAATAGATCTATAATAAAAATAATTATGGTAAAACCAAAAGCGCCTTTCAGATCGGCTATTATAGGAAGTTTTATACGTCCTGAGTCATTAAAAGAAGCTCGTGAATCTTTTAGAAGAGGAGAAATAAATAGTGCTGATTTGAGAGAGATAGAAGATAAAGAGATAATAAAAGTTGTAGAGAAGGAAAAAGAAGCAGGCATACGAGCTGTTACTGATGGCGAGTTTAGACGTTCTTGTTGGAATCTTGACTTTATGTTAGGTTTAGAAGGTATAGATAAATTAGAAATAGATAATACTGTTTTATTTAAAGATCAAAACAAAAAGTCAGAGTCTGTTAGAGTGACCGGAAAAATAAGTTTTTCAAATCACCCTATGTTACGTGATTTTGAATTTATGACTAGTATTATGAGTGGAGATGTTATTATTAAACAAACTTTACCTGCTCCGGCTCAACTTTTAAATGAATTGTTAAGAGGCGATAATAAAACACTTACAGAATTAGTGTATGATAGTGTAAAAGATTTAATCGATGATATTTCTGCTGCATATAGAGATGCCATTCGAGCTTTTCACGATATAGGTTGCCGTTATATACAATTTGATGATGCTACGTGGTTGAATTTATGTAATTCTAAATTCATAGAACAATTGAGAAGAACTGGTATAGACTATCGTGCATTAGCAGAAATGTATGCGGAAGTAAATACAAGCGCTTTCGAGGATTATCCCAAAGATATGGTAATAGGATTAAATGCTTGTCGTGTACCGGGTAAAAAATATGTTCCTCGTGATACATACAATAAAGTTGCGGATATTTTATTTAAAATTCCGGTAGATGCTTTTTTTGTAGAGTTTGATAATGACAAGTCAGGAATATTCGAATCTTTGTCGTATGTAGAAAATCAAAAAGTAGTATTGGGATTAATAAATCCTTTGTCGCCTTATTTGGAAGATAAGGAAATGATAAAAAGAAGGATTCGCGAAGCTGCTCGTTATGTACCTATGGAACAAATCTGTTTAAGTACACAATCGGGATTTGCTCCTTTTGATAATGGTTTTTCAATATCTGAAGAAGAACAATGGAAAAAAGTAAAATGGATTGTAGATATTTCTAAGGATATGTGGGGAGAAGATCCTATTGTATAAAAATAATGATTTCTGTTTTTAGAATAAACGAAAAAGGAACTATTTTTTAATAGTTCCTTTTTTTGTACCTTAAAATTGAAATTTGTGTAATCGTTCCTATTTTGAATATAAATTATTGATTATTATTTGTTTATATAATATTAGAACTCGTTTTTAAGTTACTTACATTTTCATGAAAATTTTATTCGATAAAAAGGTAAGAAATATGGACTTGATGAAGTTAAAAAATATTTAATAGTCATTTCTCTTTACTAGCTTGATAGCATCTGCTGTAATACTTCTTAAACCGGAAGCATTGTTTTTTAAAACTATTTCTATTGTATCTTGATCAAAGTAGTAAGTACCCAATTGTTCCCAATCATTATTTCTTCCTTCTAAGTGAATATAGGCATCTTCTTCTTCTCCGTCATATTTTACTTTAAAATAATATTCCCCATGTTTTCTGTTGCGAAATTCTCCATTTTTAAATACGTAATGAAATACATCGTAATGACCTTTTTCAGGAATAGGTATTTTCCACGTAGCGTAACTATTTCCATCTCCGTTTTTAATGGTCACGGCTGATCGAATAGAATTTCCTTGATATCCGTAACCTATTATAGGAGTCCAATCAACAGGAGGACGCCACCATTTGAATCCTTTATATTTACTGATATTGTCTTTTTGTCTATCTATAAATTTAGAAAGATATCCTCCTTTCGTGTTCGATTTTACAGAGAATAATAAAGAATCTTCATTATCTACTATAATTTCATCGGGTGTTTCAAAAACAGTATTCTCTACTATAAAATCACCTTCTACGGTTTCTTTTTTAATATATACTTTTTCAAAACGTCCTTCTATATGGTTAACCGTGTTTGGAAGATTACCTGAAATTAAAGTATGTGCATTTATCCATCCGGGTCTATTATCCCATTGACTCACTATTTTTTTTGTTTGATGAGCTTTCAAACAAATCATACGATCGTTATGATTAACTCTATTGTTTTCTTCTTCGAATGTTTGAAGTGTACGCATTTGTCCGCGAGGTATTTCTACCCGTATTATACCGTCATAATCGGAAGTATTGCTCATGTACATTTCCAATTCATAATAACTGTCATCTTCACAAAAATATCTTGTAAGTTTGGGCGCTCCTATTATATAATCAGGCAGATTCACAGGTTTATTCCAATTTTCTATAATACTGTTGAACGATGTATTTGATATTTTTTCTATTGAATCGAGTAAATTTTCAAAATTTACATTGTCGAAACTTTGTCTTTTCAATATGTTGAAAATAGAGTCTCTTAAATTTACTAATCCCATATTTAAAGCGGCGTTTGCAAATAAAGTATAACCTTTTAGCAGTAGAAAATGATTGAATAATTCTTTATTTTCTATGTCGGTTAAAATTTGATCGAAAGGTCTTTTTGATAGCTCAATGTTACATCTTTCTATATTGGTAATACCGTAATTTTCGCGTTGCCAATCTTCATTATCATCCCATCTGTTTTCTAAGTAAAGTTCTATCATTCGGCTGGCGATAGGCCATTTATTAGAGTAAATATTATAACGGAAATTATATAGTTGAGGATATACGTAATATGGATTATAAGTGCGATTGGATGTAGATTTATTCATTTTACTGACAGTATATTTTTGAGATGTATTCTGTTTTTTTAAATCTCCGGTAAAATCCCAGAAGGTATATATTTCTTGTTCTAATTCAGATATTTCTTTTCCATCCCATTTTGCCCATTTTATGTGTTTTTGTTTACGTAGACCTATATCGAGACAATCGAAAAATATTCCTTTTTCGGGAAATAGTATCATTTCTGGTTGTTGCATTTCTTGTACTTGTGTCCATGTACGTGAGAAGGATGAAAATTGTCCGGGAACTTCTATAAGATTGAATCTGCTGAAAGGATATGTAAGTTTGTTTGTACGTTCCACCTCTTCCATTTCGTCTCTTATTAATCCGGCTAATGTATCTTTTATTAATGAGTAATGTTCTAATTGCTCATTATTTTCTTTTATGTAATATAATGAGTATGTGATACTATCTACGGTTATACTATTATGAGTGTATTTACCGATAGCAAGAGTAATATTTTGCATGGGAAATTCCGATGAAAAGGAAAATATTCCGTCTTTTTCAGAAATATTTCCTTGTGACACAGCCGTTAATCCTGGTAATGTTTTTACTTGTAGATTATATCTATTGAAATACGATTGTTGCCAACTTGCATCCGTATTACTATATCCTGTGCCTGATTTGGGATACCAATAATTTTCAGGAGTTAATAATAAAAAATCAGGTGTTTGAAAATGATACATTCTTTCTATGTTGATGTTTTCGGCAAATTGCATTTTTTCACGCCGCATATCATAAGGTATATCTAAGTAACAGAAATTTTCATCAATAGAACCTTCGTATTCGAATATGAATTTTAGTGTATCATTGTTTAGTTTTATATCATTGAAAAACGTTTTTATGATTTGTTCTTCTTGTTCGAAAGAAATAGTCTTATCATTTATTTTTACATCGGTAATGTGCAGTCCGGGATTGATGCAAAAAACAGCTGTTTGTGAGCTGTCTTGTTTTAGGGCTGTTATTTTAGCTTTTGCTTTGATTCCTTTTTCTAATTGTTCAAGTTTTATGTCGTATTTGAAGGTCTTTACTTTGGGAGACTTTACATATTGATTATTTAGGCATATATATTTTTCTTGTTCAATATATTCTTTATTTTTTTGATACAAATATATAGATGCTATTATAACACTTCCTGTAAAAAATATACACCCTAATGATAACCAAATAAATTTAGTGTAATTATAATTAGGAATTCTTTTGTAAAGGCTGATAGAAAAGAATATTAGAGATATGCCGATTATTAAATATAAGGTATGTATAGTTATTACATCTTGCATATAATGATATCCTGTCATGGTAGATGCCATCATGGGCTGATTATATCCGATGAAATCGAATATATAATAAAAATTATCTTTTAAATAAAAAATAGAAGTAGCTAAGCATATGATTAACGTTACGAATGACAACGCTTGATTTTTTATTATCAAGTGGACTAATAAAGATAACCCTACGGTAAATGTAGTTGCCGGTAACCAGATAATAAAAAAATAAAATATATATGCTTTCCAATCAATGGGTGTATCCGGAGTTATGAAATTACAGACAGCTGTAATTCCCAATAAAACCATTGTCAATAAAAAAAACAGTTTTAATATTCCGTAAACTTTTCCTATAATGTATTCTGCATTGCTGAAAGGATGAATAAAAAAAACTTCGGTAGTGTCTATTTTTTTATCTCTTTTTAAAAAATCGGGACTTAAAAAGAGTCTAGCTACCACTTGCCCTAATGTAATTGTTGTCAATGTGGTATATGGAATATTGGCGGATATGGCTTTATAAATCCATCGGCTGGAAGGTTCGCTAATAAAGTGATCTATGCAGAGAGAAAATACCAACAAAATTTCGAAAATACAGAATAATTTGAATAGCCATGTACGAAATGATATTTTTATTTCATAATATGCTATGCTTTTTATATTGTTTAGTGAAATCATGGTTTGAAAATTTGTATTGACAAATATACGGATAATCTTATAGAATTTGTTTGGGTATTAAGTTATTCGGATAAATGTAAATTTTTATATAGTATATTAGCTTTTGATTTACCTATGAGTTCTGCCAATTCATTTTCGGACGATTCGTTTATTTTTTTTATGCTTTTGTAGTGTGTCAACAATAAGGTTTTAGTTTTCTCCCCTATTCCATTTATAGAATCGAGAACAGATGTTATTTGCGATTTGCTCCTTTTTTGGCGATGAAATGTAATACCGAAGCGGTGAGCTTCGTCTCGTAACCGTTGAACAAGTTTCAGACTTTCTGAATTTTTATCTAAATATAATGGTATAGGATCTTCGGGAAAATATATTTCTTCTAATCGTTTTGCTATACCGGCAATAGCAATTTTGTCTATTAGTCCAAGTGTTTTTAACGAACTGACAGCTGCGTTTAATTGTCCTTTACCGCCATCGATGATAATAAGCTGAGGTAATTCTCCTTCTTCATCTAAAAGTCTCTTATATCGTCTGTAAACGATTTCTTGCATAGATGCGAAGTCGTCAGGTCCTATTACTGTTTTTACGTTGAAATGGCGATAATCTCGCTTAGAAGGTTTAGCATTTTTGAAAACAACACACGAAGCTACCGGATTTGTTCCTTGTATATTCGAGTTATCGAAACATTCTATATGTACTGGTAGATGTTCTAATCTAAAATCTTGTTTTAGTCTGTATAAAATACGTTCTCCCTTATTCGGTGTCAATTTTTCCCTTTGTTTTAGGCGGTCGGCTTTATATTGTTTGGCATTTTGTTCTGAAACATCAAGCAATTTCTTTTTGTCGCCTTTTTGGGGTATGATAAATGTTATATTAGGTAATTCTGTTTCCGGTAAAAAGGGTACGATTATTTCTCTGGAAAGACTTTTAAATCTTTCTCTAAGTTCTATTATACCTAATGAGAGTAAAGATTCTTTCGCTTCATCCAACCGTTTTTTATATTCGATGGTGTAGCACTGAACAATAGATCCGTTGACGATATGGAGGTAATTGATAAAGGCTGATTCCGTATCGTCTATATACGAAAAAACATCTATATTGTGTATAGACATATTTACGATTACAGATTTGGCTTTATAATTTTCGAGCAGCAAGTATTTTTCTTTTAATATTTGCGCTTCTTCAAAAAGCAATTCATCGGATAATCGCATCATTTCTGTTTTTAAATGATTGCTTAATTCCTGTGTATGGCCACTTAATATTTGCTTTATATGCGAAATATTTTTAAGGTATTTTTCTTCGCTTATAAGTCCTTCACAACATCCGTTGCAATTTTTTATATGATATTGTAGACAAACGGAAAATTTACCTCTTTTTATGTTTTCGGGCGTAAGCGATAGTTTGCATGTACGTACAGGATATAAAGTCCTTATTAATTCTAAAACCATTTTGGCTAAATGCACATTGCTGTAAGGACCGTAATATTTACTGCCGTCTCTTATAACGTTGCGAGTAAGAAATACACGGGGAAAATGTTCGTTTTTTACTACAATCCATGGGTAAGATTTGTCATCTTTTAAAAGCACATTATATCGAGGTTGATACTCTTTTATAAGAGAATTTTCCAAATGAAGTGCATCATCTTCATTTTCTACTACTTTACTAAGCATAAGCCAAG
>JAFUKV010000218.1 GCA_017467745.1 Bacteroidaceae bacterium
GGATTTAGATAAAGTAATAGAAATAGACAATACGTTTATATATGCGTATTTTAATCGTGCGGCGGTACGGTTTAAAAAGATAGAATCTATGTTTGGCATATCGACAGATAAAAATAATACGTCCGCTTCGTTAATTTCGGATGAAGGAATTTCGGAAATTAAAAATATGCAATTGAAAAACGGCGCAGGATTCATAATTAAGAACGAACAGCAGGAAATTGTTGAGGTTCCGGTACAGAACCGTTCTATCGAATACGATTTGATTGTCCGCGATTATGATAAAGTAATTTCTTTGGATCCCGGATTTGTGTATGCTTACTATAATAGGGCGAACGTATATAGCGTGCAAAAAAATTATAAGGCGGCATTGGCCGATTATAACGAAGCTATAAAATTAGCGCCCGAATTTGCAGACGCTTATTATAATCGGGCTATGATTTATCTTATAACCGGTGAAACCGAATTGGCAAAATCGGATTTAAGTAAAGCCGGCGAGTTAGGAAAATACGCGTCATATAATCTGTTGAAAAGATTAAGTGAATAACTTAATATGCGAAAGTAGGTGAAATAAAAAATCTTTACGGAAAACAGAATATTTCAGAAATAATATGCTATTTTTGCATCTTTGAATAAAAGGTTTGTTTTTAATAACCTTATAGCCAGTATTGAAAATATAGAAAATAAAAAATGAATATGATAAAAATTACATTTCCTGATCAATCGGTAAAAGAGTATGAAAAAGGTGTAACTCCTTTTCAGATTGCCGAGTCCATCAGTCCGCGTTTGGCACAAGATGTTTTGGCGGCAAATGTGAATGATCAGGCTTGGGACTTGAATAGGAGCATTGAATCGGATGCGTCTATAAAATTATTTAAATGGGATTATCCGGAAGGAAAACATGCTTTTTGGCACACTTCTGCGCATCTTATGGCAGAAGCTATACAACAATTATTCCCTCATGTGAAATTTGGAATAGGTCCGGCCATTGAAAATGGATTTTATTATGATGTAGATGGAGGAGACGCTCCGATAAAAGAGTCGGATTTATCGCTTATCGAAGCGAAAATGTTAGAACTTGCCGCTAAGAAAGAAACAGTTGTTCGTCGTGAGATTTCAAAAGCCGACGCTTTGAAAATGTTCGGAGGCAGAGGCGAGGAATATAAGGTAGAATTGATATCCGAATTAGAAGACGGAACTATTACAACCTATACACAAGGTGAATTTACCGATTTGTGTCGAGGCCCCCATTTGCCGAATACAGCACCTATCAAAGCGGTTAAATTGACCTCGTTGGCCGGAGCCTATTGGCGTGGCGATGAAAAAAGACATCAACTGACTCGTATATATGGTATAACTTTTCCTAAAAAGAAAATGCTTGATGAATATCTTGCATTGATGGAGGAGGCAAAGAAACGAGATCACCGTAAACTTGGCAAAGAATTGGAGCTGTTCATGTTCTCGCCTTCGGTAGGGGCAGGGTTACCTCTTTGGTTGCCTCGCGGAGCCATGTTGCGAGACCGGCTTGAAAATTTCCTTCGACGTATTCAAAAACGTTTCGGGTATTTACAAGTGATAACGCCGCATATCGGAAATAAATTGTTATATGTAACTTCCGGGCACTATGCAAAATATGGAAAAGACTCGTTCCAACCTATTCATACGCCCGAAGAAGGTGAGGAATTTTTGTTAAAGCCGATGAATTGCCCGCATCATTGTGAAATATATAAAGGCTTTCCTCGTTCATATAAAGATCTTCCGTTGCGTTTCGCTGAATTTGGAACTGTTTATCGTTATGAACAAAGCGGTGAGTTGCATGGTTTAACCCGTGTACGTGGCTTTACTCAGGATGATGCGCATATTTTCTGCCGTCCCGATCAGTTGAAAGAAGAGTTCCTGAAAGTAATGGATATTATATTTATTATATTCAAGGCGCTTGATTTTCAGAATTTCGAAGCGCAGATTTCTTTGCGCGATCCGAATAATCGTGAAAAATATATCGGAAGCGATGAAAATTGGGAAAAAGCGGAACGTGCTATTGTTGAAGCCTGTGAAGAAAAAGGTCTGAAAGCTCGTGTCGAATTAGGCGAAGCAGCGTTCTATGGACCTAAATTGGATTTTATGGTGAAAGATGCTATCGGACGCCGTTGGCAATTAGGAACAATTCAGGTCGATTATAATTTACCCGAACGTTTCGAGTTGGAATACACCGGAAGCGATAATCAAAAACATCGTCCTGTTATGATTCATCGTGCACCGTTCGGGTCGATGGAACGTTTTGTTGCGGTATTGATAGAGCATACGGGAGGTAAGTTCCCGTTGTGGTTGACTCCCGATCAGGTTGTTATTATGCCTATTAGCGAAAAATTCAACGATTATGCGCAGCAAGTAGCATAAGAGTTTGCTCAAAAAGATATTCGTGCGATAGTCGATGATCGAAACGAAAAGATTGGCCGTAAAATCAGAGACAATGAATTGAAAAAGATACCTTATTTATTGATTGTCGGTGAAAAAGAAGCGGAAAATAATGAAGTTTCTGTAAGAAAACAGGGTGAAGGTGATAAAGGTTCGATGAAAATTACTACCTTTGCCGAGATTTTGACCGATGAGGTGGAAAAAATGATAAACCAATGGTAATTTAATGGAGAAAAAAATCACTGTTGCAAGGGACCAGAATCAGAAGTCCCCATTTATAAGAAAAAATAATGAAGGAGCCAAAGAACAACATCGGATAAACGAAAGAATCCGAGTGAAAGAAGTTCGTGTTGTTGGCGATAATGTAGAACAAGGTGTATATTCCATTCAGGAAGCTCTGCGTATGGCCGATGATTTGGGTCTCGATTTAGTGGAAATTTCTCCTAATGCAGCACCTCCGGTTTGCAAAATCATAGATTATCAGAAATTTTTGTATCAGCAAAAAAAACGCCAAAAAGAACAAAAAGCGAAAGCTACGAAAGTTGTTGTTAAAGAAATTCGGTTTGGACCTCAAACCGATGATCATGATTACAACTTTAAGTTGAAACATGCTAAAAGTTTTTTGGAAGAAGGCGCAAAGGTAAAGGCTTACGTGTTTTTTAAAGGTCGTTCTATTTTGTTTAAAGAGCAAGGAGAAGTATTGTTGCTTAGATTTGCCAACGATTTGGAAGATTATGGAAAAGTGGAGCAATTACCTGTATTAGAAGGAAAACTCATGATTATCATGTTATATCCTAAAAAGAAATAACAATCGAGCAGAACACGCTCAATTAATTATAAATTAAAATAAATAGTAAAATGCCGAAGATGAAGACTAATTCCGGTGCCAAAAAAAGGTTTACCCTTACCGGATCAGGAAAAATCAAAAGAAAACACGCTTTTAAAAGTCATATTTTGACTAA
>JAFUKV010000025.1 GCA_017467745.1 Bacteroidaceae bacterium
ACAATATGCAGTTTCACATTGTTATATTCAAATATTATCAACGCCACAATAAGGTTCTATTAGCATGAAACAAAACTGGAAACCGGGGACTATGATATACCCGCTACCTGCGCTTTTAATCAGTTGCGGAAGTTCAGAAGAAAACTACAACTTGATGACCGTTAGTTGGGCGGGGACGTTATGTACCAATCCTCCCATGTGCTATATTTCGGTACGCCCCGAACGGCACTCGTATCCGATTATTAAAGAAACCGGAGAATTCGTTATCAACCTAACTACCGAAACACTTGCCTACGCCACAGACTGGTGCGGAGTAAAATCGGGAAAAGACTTTCGGAAATTTGAAGAAATGAAACTGACACCTGTTGCCGGATCCATCGTAAAAGCGCCGTTAATAAAAGAATCTCCGTTAAGCATAGAATGTAAAGTAAAAGACATTATCCCTTTGGGATCACACGATATGTTTATCGCCGATGTCGTAAATGTAGTAGCAGATAGCCAATATATTGATCAAGAAACGGGAGCGTTCGATTTGGCAGCAGCCCGCTTGCTCGTCTATACACACGGGCATTATTACAAAATGGGCGAAGAAATAGGCAAATTCGGATGGACAGTTCAAAAGAAAAAGAAAAATAACGGATGAAAATAAAATACGCTTTACTCTTATGGTTGAATATCATTTCAACTACAATTCTTGCCCAAACCAATACGGAACATAAAAAATGGTTCGACTGGGGTATCAAGGCTGGAGTAAATGCGCCTTATATAGACATACAAAGATTCGAGGTCAACGGAGTAGAAAAAGACGAACCCGAAATACAATCGAAAGTAGGCTACTTTTTCGCTGTTTTTTCAAGAATAAATATCCGCAAACATTACATTCAATTAGAGGCATCCACTCATTACACTCGTTCGGCAATAGCAACAGACCTTACATATTTCGGGAACAGCCTGATTAATACAGGTATCAGCACCGAAGCGGAAATAAAAACCAATCGACGCACAATAGAAGTACCTCTATTATACGGTTATAATTTTATTAAAAAACACCCTTACGAATTAGCGGTATTTCTAGGTCCGAAATTACGTTACGCCATCGATAGAGGAGATGACGATACCGAGAGCAATAACAATTCCATAGAGTTTCACGAAGAAATAAAGCCTTTAACCTCCTGTATTGTTTTAGGATTAGGCACACGCATATCGAATTTTGTAATTGACGTAAGATATGAATTCGGATTGGGCAACATATCCAAATCGGCCTCATATATATTAAAATCTCCTACCGGAGAAACAACCGGCGACATTACACTCAACCGAAGAACCAACCTAATGAGTTTTTCATTAGGAGTCATATTCTAAACAAAATAACACAAAAAGCTCCCATTTGAGAACTTTTTGCTACATTTTCTTCCTTGATAGACACCGAATATGTATATTTGCTGTCTGAATAATAAAAATAATCAGAAATCAATCATAAAATAAAAAGATGAAGAGAGACACCGAAATTTTCGACATTATCGAAAAAGAACGCCAACGGCAGTTGAAAGGTATTGAGTTGATCGCTTCTGAAAATTTTGTAAGTGATCAAGTAATGCAAGCTATGGGTTCTTGCCTGACCAACAAATATGCAGAAGGCTATCCCGGCAAACGCTATTATGGAGGATGCGAAGTTGTTGACCAAAGCGAGCAAATCGCTATCGACCGCATAAAAAAAATCTTCGGAGCAGAATGGGCTAACGTACACCCACACTCTGGAGCACAAGCTAACATGGCTGTATTTATGGCAACATTGAATCCGGGAGATAAATTTTTAGGATTAAACCTCTCTCACGGCGGACACCTCTCTCACGGTTCTCCCGTCAACTTCTCCGGTTTAATGTTCCATCCATTGGAATACAGTGTAAAAGAAGATACCGGGTATGTAGATTATGACATGATGGAAGAAGTTGCTTTACGTGAACGTCCGAAATTAATTGTCGGTGGAGCATCTGCCTATTCTCGCGAATGGGACTATGCCCGTATGCGTAAAATAGCCGATCAAATAGGAGCCTTGCTAATGATAGATATGGCACATCCCGCCGGGCTAATAGCTGCCGGCGAACTGGATAACCCGCTAAAATACGCCCATATCGTAACGTCTACCACTCATAAAACTTTACGTGGTCCGCGCGGCGGTATCATCCTTTTAGGAAAAGACTTTGACAACCCGTGGGGCAAAACCACACCGAAAGGAGAAATCAAAAAAATGTCGGCATTATTAGATTCTGCCGTATTCCCCGGTGTACAAGGCGGTCCGCTCGAACACGTTATCGCAGCCAAAGCCGTTTCTTTTGGCGAAGCGCTTACCCCCGAATACAAACAATACCAAGCGCAAGTTAAGAAAAACGCAGCGACAATGGCTGCCGCATTCATGGCAAAAGGCTACAAAATCATCTCCGGCGGAACGGACAATCATTGTATGTTAATAGACCTACGGACTAAATTCCCCGAACTAACCGGTAAAGTAGCCGAAAAAGTATTGGTACAGGCTGACATTACGGTAAATAAAAATATGGTTCCGTTCGACAGTCGTTCTCCGTTCCAGACCTCCGGTATACGTGTCGGAACACCCGCTATTACAACACGCGGGGCAAAAGAAGATTTAATGGGCGAAATCGTCGAAATGATCGATACCGTGCTCTCTAATCATGAAAGCGAAGCTACCATTAAAGCTGTCCGCGAAAAAGTAAACCAAACAATGAAAGGTTACGCTCTATTCGCATATTAATTTTATCTTTTTTACTATAAACTGACAGAAAGCCATATAACAATTATAAAGTTGCGTTATGGCTTTCTTTTCTTTAATCTGATAAACAATTGAACATGAAACGAATTTGCCGCTGGCTTTGGCAGGACACGCCTCTAAACACTGAACAATTATCATTAGCAATCCTTTTCTTACGTGTTTTTATCGGAATTATGATGATTCCCTACGGATGGGGAAAAATTACCGACTTTGACCGTTACGCTGAAAATTTTTTCGATGACCCTATCGGAATAGGGCATTTACCTTCTTTAATATTGACAATATTCGCGCAAATAATATGCTCGGTATTTCTGATTATCGGATTCCGTACCCGCATATCGGCCATCATTCTCGCATTTAACATGGCGGTAGCTACCAAATACCATTTTTACGACCCGTTTAGCGTCAAAGCGTTGCCCATTCTATTTTTAGGCATCTATATAACTATAATCATGTTGGGAGGAGGTCGCTATACCTTAGACAAATGGCTGACTCGCACCTCAGACAACAATAATCCGGAAACCTTTTATACGCCCAATATCTCTCCCATAGAAAGAACTATACAGATGTTATTGTGTTTCATTTTATGTTGCATCGTCTTCTCAAACAGCACATCCGATATCGTCTCTATCTCCTTATTAATAATAGCTCTCCTATTATTAGTAACCTCTTTTATCGGATATTCCGTTATATATCATTTCAAAAACGACAAATAACCGTAAAATGAGCGAATATCTTTTTGCCGGCATTATGTTTATTTTAGGTAGCATCGCCGTATTTGCGGCATGTATTGGAGCAAACTGGTTCTTTTCCAGCAAAAACGCGGCTTTTTTTGTCCGGACTTTCGGATACAACGGGGCGCGTATATTTTACTTCATACTTGGAGCTGCGCTTTGCATCATTGCCTATATAGTGGCATTTATCCGTTAAAGCGTACCGAACCCGTTTTTTAACAACTCCAACGGCAAAAAGTCTCGAACTTTATATATATTTGTTTCTCACAAATAAACTCAACACACAATCATCATGGCGGCATCTCCCTCTAAACAACACATAGTAAAAAACATCTTGCTTCTCGCAATTTTTGCGGCTATTGTAGGCGCAGCCGTTTACTATTGGCCGGAAATTACCGGAAACAATAAAAAGACGTTGCGCAGAGCAGATAGTTTTTTAGGATTTCATTTCGACTTTCACGCCGGACAAGACTGTAAACAAATAGGGCATTTATTTACTGAGGAGATGATAGATACACTCCTCACCCAAACACAGCCCGACTACATCCAAGTAGATTGCAAAGGTCATAACGGATATTCCAGTTACCCGACAGAAGTAGGACATCCGGCTCCCGGATGGGACAAAGACATCTTGAAAATGTTTCGAGATGTTACTCGCAAGCACAACGTCGCTTTGTATGTACATTATTCCGGCATTTGGGATAATGTGGCCATGCAAGCTCATCCGGAATGGGCAGCCCGCCATGCCGACGGAACGCCTGACACGCAAATGGCATCCTTTTACGGAGACTATGATAACAAACTTCTAATTCCCCAACTAAAAGAATTAGCCCAAAGAGGTCTCGACGGGATATGGGTAGACGGAGAATGCTGGGCGGCCATACCCGATTACTCTGACACTATGCGCATACGCTATCAAGAATTAACAGGATTGACCTCGTTACCCCGACCGGGCGATGAAGATTACAAAACGTTTTTAGAGTTGAACCGTACAGCATTTCGCGACCACATACGCAACTATATCGATGCCGTACACAAAGAGTATCCCGACTTCCAGATTACAAGCAACTGGGCATATTCTTCTATGATGCCCGAAGAAGTAGACACACCGGTAGATTACCTTTCGGGCGATGTAGCCGGTCAAAACGGAGTGTACAGCTCGGCATGGGAAGCTCGCTGCCTCGCTCCACAAGGAAAAGCATGGGATTTAATGTCTTGGGGATTTACATACAATTCCGGGCAAGGTCTACCGGCCGCCAAATCCGTTGTAATGCTGCAACAAGAAGCGGCAGAAGTTATTTCGATGGGTGGCGGCTTTCAAGTATATTATCAACAAAACAGAGACGGATCTCTAAAAACCGCTTACTTCCCCCGTATGGCTGAAATAGCTCGCTGGTGTAGAGAACGGCAAGAGTATTGCCATAAAAACACGCCCATTCCGCAAATCGCCATTTGGTACTCCACCCATGCTTGGAAAGATGCGAACGGCGGTTTATATTCGGGAGGGTTGAATGAAAAAATGTCGAATATCCTCGCTATGTTGTTAGACGGTAAGCAATCGGTAGAAGTTTTAATGGATCACCACCTGAAAAAATCTATCGACAATTATCCGCTCATCGTATTGCCCGAATGGGCGAATGTAGGCGAAGACATGAAGAATCTCGTATTGCAATACGTTGAAAACGGAGGAAACTTATTAGTTATGGGCGTAGACGCTACACGCGCATTCGCGCCGGAATTAGGTATACAGACAGAGGGCGAACCGGTTGAAAGCAACACCTTTATTTTCGAAAAAGATCATTTGGCGGCTCTGCATGCCCGCTGGCAACAAATTGCGATAAAAGACGACGTACAAACCATCGGAGAAATCAGAACGACCGACGATAAATACGTACAACCATCGTCTTTCCCGTTCGCCGCTTACCGCACTTACGGTAAAGGCAAAATAGGAGCCATCACTGTCGATATTGCAAAACCCTACTGCTACCACCGATCATCCGAATGTAACCATCTCTTCAACCAAGTTATCTCCGCTCTTTATCACGCGCCCAAAGTGGCCGTAGAGGGAAATAGCCGTATTCACGTAGTAGCCACGCAAAAAGAGCATAAATGGGTTATTCATCTTATTAACACAGATGGAGACCACAGTAATAGAAACGTCTATGTGTACGACCAGATAAACCCGACAAGACCGGTCAAACTGATTATTCGCCCCGAACACTCCGTTCGCAACGCTTATTTAATGCCCGGAGAACAAAAACTATCAGCAAAAAAATCGGGCGACCACTTTGAACTGGAAATTCCGTCGTTCGACGTACACACCTCAATAGTTCTGTCATTCTAAAAAACAATGAGCGGGCTATTTTTTGAAAAAATAGCCCGCTCATATATTAAAATGTAACCTATTATACATTCATTGTCAAAATACGACTGCCATTATCAGACTCCTCGATAAACACGTCCACGCTGTCAGGCGGCAATAAATCTTCTACCTTCTCAGGCCACTCTATAAAACAAAGCGCACCACTATAAAAATAGTCTTCATATCCAAAATCATAAGCCTCTTCCGGTTTATTAATCCGATAAAAATCGAAATGATAAATCAGTTCGCCGCTACCCGAACGATATTCGTTGACAATAGCGAACGTAGGGCTGTTTATCACATCCTCTACCCCCAACTGTTCACATATCGCTTTAATAAAAGTAGTCTTGCCCGCTCCCATATCTCCACGAAATGCAAAAACAGTATTATCGTCCATCTTTTCTATAAACTGTTTCGCCGCGTCATTTATCCGGCTTAATCCGGTTATTTCAATTACTTCCGCCATAACATTAAATATTGAACAAATCGCGATATAAATCTAAAACCGTCTCAATCTCTTTTCTATCCGCCGTACAATTTATTTTTACGTTTCCGACATCTGTCAGCAAAGTAAAATTAATGTTCGACGATTCATTTTTTTTATCATGAGTCATCAATTCATACAACCGAGCATAATCTTTGCAAGTTATATGAAAAACGCCGTAATTTTCTCGGACAAACATCGCCAATTGACGGATACGCTCTATCGGAAAACCTAATTGTATATGCGACAACAGCAACTCGCAAACCAATCCCCACGCTACGGCATAACCGTGCATAATCGGCGTATGACGCTCATGCGACAGACTTTCGAAAGCATGCCCTACGGTATGCCCCAAATTCAATGACTTACGCAATCCTTTTTCAAACGGATCTTCGGCAACCACACGCTCTTTCACTTTAACCGACTCTTCAAGCAATCGTAGCAGTTGCGCCATATCGGGATGTTGCATATCCATCGCAATTAAGCGGTTGTACGACTCCGAATCGCTAATTAGTCCATGTTTCAGCATTTCGGCATAACCCGACAGCAGATTTTCGGCAGACAATGTATGGAAAAATTCCGTACCGATAACCACCGCACGAGCAGAATTAAACACACCTATTTCGTTTTTCAATCCATTGAAATTAATCCCCGTCTTTCCGCCGACAGCCGCATCGACAGCCCCTAACAAGGTAGTAGGCACATTGATAAACGCAATGCCTCTCTTAAAGGTAGAGGCGGCAAATGCGCCCAAATCGGTAATCATACCTCCACCTAAGTTTACCAGAAATGATTTTCGTGTAGCGCCATTACTGCTCAAAGCCATCCATACCGATGATAAAGACTCAATGTTTTTATGCGTGTCGTCGGCAGGTATCGTAATCTGCATAGCCTGTTTCAACGGCTCGCAATCTTGAAGTAACGGCATACAAAGCCGACTCGTATTCGTATCTGTCAGAATAAACAGCTTATCGTATGAATAACGGGATAAAACCTCCGCTAACGTACAACCGATATGTGGAGTAAATAAAACTTCCTGTTGTTCCATTGTTATTTTTTTCTTTTTGTTTCTTGCATAGCCTGCATGATAGCAGGAAATTCTTCTGAAAGTTTCGTCATAGACGATAATAAATAATCGGCTCCGGCATCAAGCAAAACGTTATCAGGCAACGGCCCCGTATTGACAGCCACCGTAAAAATTCCGGCAGCAGAACCTGCCTCTACTCCCAATGGAGCATTTTCTACAACAAACGCCTCGTCAGGACGAATACCGTACTTTGACAACCCCATTAAATAAGGTTCAGGATGAGGTTTACCCAGTTTTACATCAAACGCCGTAACCATATATCGAGAGTCGAATATACCGGGAAAACTTCTATTCAAACGGTCAATCAACGATACCTGTCCCGAGCCTGTTACCAATACAGGCTGCAACCCGGCCGCCTTTACCTGACAAAGCAACCGGTAGGCTCCCGGCATACACTCCGGCTTAGCCATAGCATTAAAATTCTCCGCTTTCATCTGGTAGACTTTCTGCTTTTCTTCTTCCGTAGCCGGACGCCCATACATACGGCGAAACAAAATATCTATCGTTCCGGCTCCGGTTCGCCCCTCGTGCATATAAAACTCTTCGGGAGTACAATCTATACCCAACCCGCATATCGTTTTATACCATGCTCCGGCATGATTCTTCATAGAATCGTACAACACTCCGTCCATATCGAAAAGCACGGCTTTCAACGATATGCGTTCATAACCATTTCGTTCAAGATACTTCTGAATAGCAGTTTCCAATATCATATTCACTTTTACCAAATCAGTTCACCTTTCCCCTGCCGGATAATTTCCGCCTCATCTCCGCTACAATCCACTATTGTAGAAGGCTCCAACCCTCCATAACCGCCGTCAATTACCACATCTGCCACGCCTTCGTATTTTTCGGCTATCAGTTCCGGATCGGTAGTATATTCCAGAATTTCATCATCATCGTGCACAGATGTCGTTAAAAGAGGCGAACCCAACGCTTTTACCAATTCCCTGACAATAGAATTATCCGGTACACGTATCCCCACTGTTTTCCGGTTCTTATATATTTTAGGCAAATGGCTGTTTGTCGGCAAGATAAATGTAAAGGCTCCGGGCAGATTCTTTTTCATCAACTTAAAATGAGCGTCGCTAACTTTAACGTATTGGCTCAAATTACTCAAATCCGAACAAATTATAGAGAGATTCACTTTATTGGGATTAATATTTTTCAACCGGCAAATACGCTCGACGGCACGCACATTCAGCGCATCGCATCCTATGGCGTACACCGTATCGGTAGGATACACAACCAAACCTCCCTCCCGAAGTACATTAACTACCTTATCCATCTCTTTCGGATTAGGATTCTGAGGATAAATTTTTACCAACATAATCGCGTCCCTTTCTATATTTATAAAAATACGATTATTTTACGCATCGTTTACCGGACTACGAAGATACACTTATTATCCATATCCTTCAATTATTTAACAAAAAAGGTTATCTCTTTTTCTGAGATAACCTTTACTGAGCCGATAGAGGGATTCGAACCCACGACCCCGAGATTACAAATCACGTGCTCTGGCCAACTGAGCTATATCGGCAAACGGGCAAGCTGACTACATCGCGCCGCTACAACCAACTACCCTTGCTGCGGTCAAGCCCTGGGGGATTCGAAGGGAGCTGGCCGTGTAGGACTTACCCGACTGCAAAGGTAGACATTTTTTTCACTTCCACAACACCGATATTCAAAAAAAATCCCCAGTAATATATACAAATATGAATATCAATATTTTAAACAAATATTCTATTCTCAATTTCTATATTAGATTTATAATTTCTACCTTTGTCCCAAATTCATTACAACTTTTTACAATACAATCATGCTTTTCAACTCTTTTGAATTTGCAATTTTTTTGCCACTTGTTTTTTTACTTTATTGGTTTCTTGTGAAAAGAAATCTGAAAATACAAAATTTTTTCATCGTTTGCGTCAGCTATCTGTTTTACGGGTGGTGGGATTGGAGATTCCTTATTTTAATCGCCATCACAACAACATGCAGTTATTATAGCGGTATTTTAATTGAAAAATACAGAGCGTCTACCCCCCCCCATTATATAATAAACTAAATATCAGCAAGTTAATACTAATACTCAATATTTCTTTAAACTTAGCGATATTATGACTTTTCAAATATTTCAATTTTTTCACAACAAACATACAGAGACTTTTCGATATATTCGGATTCGGACTCGATTGGGTTACAATAGATGTTCTGCTTCCTGTCGGCATCAGCTTTTATACTTTTCAAGCACTCAGTTATTCCATTGACGTATACAAAAATAAAATCAGAGCAACACGCAACATCGTCGCATTTTTCGCTTTTGTCAGCTTTTTCCCTCAATTAGTAGCCGGCCCCATTGAACGGGCAACAAATCTTCTTCCACAATTCTTCACGACACGACAATTTAATTACAACAAAGCCGTAGACGGAATGCGGCAAATTCTATGGGGATTTTTCAAAAAAATAGTCGTTGCCGACAACTGCGCCATCATCGTTAACAATATATTTGAAAACTACACCGAGTTTAATGGAAGCACTTTATTTTTAGGGGCTATTTTCTTTACATTTCAAATATACGGCGATTTTTCCGGATATTCCGATATAGCATTAGGCACAGCCCGATTATTCAGATTCGAATTGATGCAAAACTTTAAATATCCGTACTTTTCGAGAGATATTGCCGAATTTTGGAGAAGATGGCACATTTCCCTCACCACATGGTTCAGAGATTACATTTATATCCCGTTGGGAGGAAGCCGAGTTTCTAAAACCAAAATCATCCGGAATACATTTATCATCTTTTTAATCAGCGGATTCTGGCACGGGGCTAACTGGACATTCATTATATGGGGATTCTATCATGCAATACTATTCCTTCCTCTAATATTATTCGGGAAAAACAGAAAACATACCGATATTGTAGCCGAAAACAGCAAACTGCCATCCATAAAAGAAGCTCTGCAAATGGGCGCTACATTTTTATTAGCGGTTTTCGGATGGATTATTTTTCGAGCGGAAAACATTCAATCGGCATACGCATACATCGCAAACATTTTTACTCCTTCACTATTTTCAATTCCGACAATATTAGGAAAAAAAGCGATACTTGCCATTTGCATATTATTATTGGCCGAATGGATACAACGGAAAAAAGATCACGCATTACAAATAGATAACATCAAAAACGGATTCATAAGATATATCATTTACATGATAATCGCATTCATCATCCTATTTTTAGGAGAATTCGGCGACAATCAATTTATTTATTTTCAATTCTAAGATAAAACAACGAAAATATGAAACGATTTATAATACGGACTCTAATATTTTCCATCTTACCAATCACTACAATAATCAGCGTCAATCTATATGCAGACCCGGCATACTTTTTTAAAAAAGGTAAAATTGAAAAACAAATAGCCGAACATATTCTGAACGGATACAATGTAAACGGAATAACAAACCTCAATGAGCGACTGTTACAAAAATACATTATAGAAAACACACCCGACACTATCAAGGAAATAGTTTTAGGTTCCAGTAGAGGAATGCTAATAGACAAAAACTTGGCTTCAAACCGAGCCTCTTTCTTTAATCACAGCGTTAGCGGAGGTTCATTAGAAGACTTTCTCGGAATTTACAATCTATACATCGAACAAGACAAATATCCGACATCTATAATTATAGAACTTTCTCCTTGGGTTTTAAACGACAACTGCTCAACAGGAAACAGATGGAAAACTTTATTGCAAAATTATAGAAGCATGTCTCACATTCTTCAACTTTCTACGGTATACGATATATTCTATTTCCCCAATACAGAATTTTTAGAATTAGTATCACCAAGCTATTTTCAAGAATCGTACCGAAACCTGACGTCCAATGACCATATAAAATCAGAGCCTATCCCGTCCACATCGCCAGACAGCATAAACGCCACCATATTTACTGACGGATCCAGACTTTACGACCAAAAATACAACCAAACAGACAGTGCTGCCCTATCAACGCTTCAATCGGAAAATATCGGAAGATTTGTTCATTGGGGCGGCTTTGATCGATTTCAAGTCCTTTCAAGCGATAAACAAGAAATTTTCAGCCGATTTATTCAATATTTACAGCAAAAAGACACAAAACTACTCTTCCTGCTGGCGCCTTTTCATCCCCTTGTTTACAACGAACTAAAAAAACTATATCCCGTAGAAGAGTCTGAAAATTTCTTTTATTCATTTGCAAAACAGCATAATATAAAAATCATCGGTTCTTACAATCCTGGAAAATACAACTTTTCGATATATGATTTTCATGACGGGATGCACCCAAGAAAACACGTTTATCAAACTTTATTATGGAACGAATAAAAATTTTCATATTGGGAAGCATCGCTTTTTTCTGCACTCTTAGTTGCGGAAAAAGCGCAGACGAAGACGAATACATCTCGAACCTACCTCCCACAAATAAAATATGCTTTGTAGGCAATAGCTTAACTTACTGGGGAAACTGGATTACGCTTACCAGCGACTCCTTATGTAAAAATTACGGTATAGGAGGCAACACCTGCAAAGATATTTTAAACCGAATATCTCCGATAGTAGACGAGAACCCGTGCGCCATTTTTCTAATGATCGGAATCAACGACATAAGAAGAAACGATAATGCGCAAAAGATAGAACAAAACATCGCCTTGATAATAAAAAAATTTAAGCACAGATTACCCCATACATCTATATATTTGCAAAGCATTTTGCCTGTTAATCCGGACATAAGCGACATTGTTTCTATCGCAAACATCTCAAAAATTAAAGAAATAAACAACTGGCTTGCAGACTTTTCTAAAAAAGAATCAATTACATACATCAACTTATATCCGCATTTTTGCAATAAAGATGACAAACTAAAACCCGAATTAAGCACAGAAGGGCTACACTTATCAGAAAAAGGATACGAGACATGGGCGGTTTGTTTAAAACCCTACTTACGTAAAATCAGAGAAGAATATCCTTTTTGAAAAATACAAACAAACAATAAAAAAATAAACGTTAATAAAAGGGAGGCATTTCTTTGCATCGGTAAAGTTTCATACATTTGTAGTATATTTCGTAAAGTATGTCATTTACACAAATTTGAAATAGAAACAAATATGGAAAACAACAAGCCTGTTTCTCTTACAAGATACGCAATGGAATACGGGTTATACATGTCCGTATATCTGTTAATTATATTTTTTTGCTTCATAAACAGCCAACTTCCGTTTATCGGCACAATCTTAATGACGCTCATTATAATGCTACCGTTTCTTTTATACAAATTGATGATACGGTATGCGCTGTCTATTCCCCGTAAACAAGCGGTATTTTCGCATCTATGGCTATTCGGTATCATGCTAATGATTTTCGCATCTATACCGACAGGACTTATACAATACATTTATCATCAATACATCAACCCAGAATGGTTCGGAAATCAGATAGAGATAATAAAAACCACATTCGCGACAATTGAAAATCCCGACAATTTAATAACCGATTTAAAACAACAGATAGACGCGATTATCGAACCTACCGCCATTCAGCTTACCATACAATACATGTGGTTGACGGCATTTCTGGGCACATTCGCCTCTTTGTTGGCTACACCATTTGCCGTCTCTTTCCGTCGGCGGAAATCGAACACCGTATTATAATATTACAAAATCATGGATATTTCACTAGTCATACCATTATATAACGAAGCGGAATCTTTACCGGAACTTACCGAATGGATTACGCGGGTAATGAAAGAAAACCATTTTTCATACGAAATTCTATTCATCAACGACGGCAGTACCGACTCGTCATGGGAAGTGATAGAATCTTTAAAACAACAATACCCTAATACCGTAAAAGGAATTAAATTCCGCCGAAATTACGGAAAATCACCGGCACTCTTTGTCGGTTTTGAAAAAGCCGCAGGCGATGTAGTCATTACTATGGATGCCGATTTACAGGATAGTCCGGATGAAATACCCGAACTGTACCGAATGATTATGGAAGAAAATTATGATTTGGTATCGGGATGGAAAAAAAAGCGTTACGATCCGCTATCGAAAACACTGCCCACCAAATTGTTTAACGCTACGGCGCGCAAAGTTACCGGAATCCGTCTGCACGACTTTAACTGCGGCTTAAAGGCTTATCGCAACGAAGTAGTAAAAAACATTGAAGTTTACGGCGATATGCACCGTTACATCCCCTATTTGGCAAAAAGTGCGGGATACTCGCGTATCGGCGAAAAAGCTGTACACCACCAAGCCCGTAAATACGGTGTTACCAAATTCGGGTTGAACCGTTTCGTCAACGGTTATTTAGATTTAATGACACTTTGGTTTTTCTCGAAGTTCGGAGTAAAACCTATGCACTTTTTCGGTTTGCTGGGTAGTATAGTATTCATTTTAGGGTTATTTGCCACCATTGGAATAGGCATTAACAAACTATATGCTCTACACGCCAATATGCCGGCACGGCTCGTTACAGACACGCCTTACTTCTATTTGGCGTTGACTGCCATGATTGTAGGGACACAACTTTTTCTAACGGGATTTTTAGGAGAACTTATCTCACGAAATGCCGCCGAAAGAAACAATTACAACATTGAAAAAGAGATATAATATGCAACCCGATAACTACGAACATTTCAAAACGCTATCGGAAAAGCGTTACTCTGTCAGAGATTACGCCGACACTCCGGTAAGTAAACAACAAATAGAAAAGCTATTAGATACTGTACGGTTAGCGCCTTCGGCTGTCAACCGCCAACCGTGGACATTCATCGTCGCTACCGAACAAAAAATAAAAGAACAGTTACATGGATGCTATTCTCGTGAATGGTTTCAATCGGCTCCGGTATATATTGTAATATGCGGAGATCATTCCACATCGTGGAAACGCCCGTCAGACGGAAAAGACCATTGCGACATAGACATCGCCATCTGCACCGAGCACCTTTGTCTGGCCGCTACTGAAATGGGATTAGGTACATGTTGGGTATGCAACTTCGACGCACGGAAATGTGCAGACATTTTATCTTTACCCGACCATATAGAACCGATAGTAATCGTCCCGATAGGATATGCGAAAGAATGCTCCCATACACCTGAAAAAAACAGAAAACCGCTAACAGAACTTATACGATGGGAAAAATACTAAAATATCTGTTTCCTATTTTCGGAATCGTCCCCATACTGGCGGCAATTCTACATTCGTGCAACGACGCCGGCTGTATGGATAACCGCAGCAGCATACCTTTCGCACAATTCTACGACAAAAGCAACTTGCGAACTTCCATATCGATAGATTCCATTACAATTTACGGCATCGATCAAAAAAACGACTCCTTGATTGTAGACAGCGCCAGAACGCTTTCAAGCGTCAGCCTGCCATTCCGCGACAACGATACAATAACGCAATTTGTATTACAATATAACTATACATGGAATAAAAACCGGAAATCGAACGATACGCTGACTTTCGTTTACCGTCCATACGTATTTTTTGCTTCGGTAGATTGCGGCGTCATGTTCAATTACACATTGAAAGAGCACCGATATACCCGTCATATATTAGACTCGATCGTTGTTGTTACACCCGAGATAACTAATCAAAACGTCGAAAATATAAAACTCGTATTCCCTACCCAAGAAAATGAAGAATAAATTTCTTATATCGGTCATTAGCCTGCTGATAATTTCCGCAATATCGGTGCAAGCGCAGGAATACGAGCGAAAACTTTCGCCGAGAGGAAAAGAAAAAGCCCGGAAAGAGCAAATGCAATCAGCTTCGCAAAAAGAGAAAAAGCCCAAAGTGCAATACCCTCTGCTAAACGGGTTAATGATAGGTGTTGACCTATTCGACCCGGCAGCAATGTTACTCGGACAAAAATACGGTTCGTACCAAGTAAGCGCAGAATTAAACCTATATAACAGATTCTTTCCTATCTGGGAAATAGGTATCGGGCGAGCGAAAGACACACCCGAAGACATGAATTTCACATACAAAGGAAAACCGGCCTTATACAATCGTATAGGAATGAACTATAACTTCCGTTACAGCAGCGAAAGCCCTAACTTTTTTTATGTCGGAGTACGGTATGGGGTCTCTTCTTTTAAATACGACATAACAGATATTACGCTCAACTCTCCGTACTGGGGCGAAACATATCGAGAAAATATCCTCGATCAAAAATCGACAGCCCATTGGCTCGAATTAGTAGGAGGCATTCGTGTAAAAATTATAGATAACTTGTACATGGGATGGAGCGTCCGCTATAAACGGACATTATCGGTTTCAAAAACTCCGCAGGCATCACCATGGTACATTCCGGGATTCGGCACAAAGGGCTCAAACTTCGGATTTGCATATACCATATCGTATAACATTCCTATCCGAACAAAGATAAAACCGACACCCACACAAGCAATACCCCTATCCAATTCCGGTAAATGAATATTATAGAAATCTTATTATTATCGCTTGCGCTATCTATGGATAGCTTCGCTATATCTTTAACAAGCGGCGTTATTATGCGCCTCCCCTCTGTCGGGCAGACATTGAAAATAGCAATATTTTTATCGGTATTTCAAGCTGTTATGCCACTAATAGGATGGAGCATAGGATTGGAATTCAAGCATTTTATAGAACATTACGATCATTGGATAGCTTTTTCCGTACTGCTGTTTCTCGGCGGCAGAATGATTATGGAATCTATACGAAACAGAAACGATAACGAACATTGTTTAAATCCTTCAGACAATAAAACTCTGATAGGACTATCCATAGCCAACAGTATAGAAGACTTAGCCGTAGGCATATCGTTAGCGTTTTTAGGAGAAGCGATGCTCTTTACCACAATGATGATAGGCATCACCACATTTTTCTGTTCGGTAGCAGGTATCTGCATCGGCGCGAGATTCGGCAAACGGATGAAATCGGGAGCCGAGATATTAGGTGGCATATTATTAATCCTCATCGGAACACGTATATTGGCAGAACATCTGCTCGGTAACAATTAATTCCATAAAAATATGAACAAAACCAAAGGTTTAGTAGCCTCAATACTATTTCTGATTGTCTTTTTATCAATCTATTTTTTCAGAAAAGACTCTACCCAACCGTATCAAGTAAATCGCGGAATGATTTTCGGAACCATCTACAATATCAAGTACCAATATAAAAAAGACATACAAACAGATATAGAAAAAGAATTAAAACGGTTCGAATTATCTTTGTCGCCATTCAACAAGCAATCTATCATCTCTCATATCAATAATAATATTCCTGACGTAAAAGCAGATAAATGGTTCACAGACGTATTCAACAAGTCAAAAGAAATATACGAACTAAGCGATGGCTATTTCGATCCTACTGTATCGCCATTAATCAACGCATGGGGATTCGGATTCGAAAAAAGCGACTCTGTTACACAAGAGTTGATAGACAGTTTACTTGTTTTTGTCGGCATGAATAAAATATCACTCGACAAACAAGGACGCATAATCAAAACCGACCCTCGCATCAAGCTCGATTTTTCCGCTATCGCCAAAGGATACGGATGCGATGTTGTAGGATCATACTTGAAAAAACGCGGTATTCATAACTTTATGGTTGACATAGGCGGTGAAATAGTGGCGCAGGGAGTTAACCCTGCCGGAAATTGCTGGAGTATCGGAATACGCGTCCCCAAAGAAGAAGAAATGGCAGAACCTGTACGATGGATCGAAAAAGCGTCATTATGCGACGCAGCAATGGCTACTTCGGGCAACTACCTAAATTATCACGTCAAAGACGGAAAAAAATTCGCTCATACAATTAATCCGAAAGACGGAAAACCAATACAGCGATCTCTGCTTAGCGCAACGGTTTTCTCAAAAGATTGTATGACCGCTGATGCCTTAGCCACTACTTTCATGGTGATAGGACTGGATAAAGCTCTAAGAATGGCAGAATCACTGCCGAATGTAGAAGCCTATTTTATTTCTGCAAACAAAACAGATACTACCGGATACAACATTACCGCAACTTCCGGTATCAATAAATACATATCCAATAAATAAATTAAGGTAGAATCTTCCCAGCGCACACACGAAACTGAGAAGCATTCTACCTTAGAACTTATCCATCTATTTTTTAATAGCTGGAAATATTATAAATTATTTTCCGGAGCACACACAAAAACCGGAAAGAATTTTACTTATATATCTCTAACCTTTTCTCGATAATCTCATAAAAAAGAGACATCAAAAAATATCGAGCTATTTTTCGGAGCACACACTAAAAAAAACCGAAAAATATATTTTTAATTATCAGTATTTTCTTTTTCCAAATACCTTAGTAAGAATCTCAATAATATCTATCAGAGCTATTTTCCGGGGCACACACAAAACCGGAAAATATACATCTTATATTTGTCTGTTATCCTTATATCAATCTATTGACAAATATAAATTAAGGCTTGATAAACATTTTCGGCCGCACACACAAAAACCGAGAAATGTTTTCTATTGAATCTGTTGCCTAACAACTGCAACCTGTTAATTAATATTCAAAGAACTATTCTAAGAATCAGCCTTTTTCAGATTCTTACATTTCTATTTCTATACTTCTACGGCTTGTTTCAAAAGCACATCCGCCAAACTCTCCGCCTCGTCTCCACGGAAAGTCATTAACGGAGAAACAATACCATAAGAGAACGGCTTATATTCAGACAGTTGAATCGAAACATACCGGCAATCTACCGAAACCAATATATCCATCTTTATCCCCGAGTTATCATTCTGGAACTGCTTCATCCGAGATATACTGGAAAATTGTTTTGTTTCAATAGCTGTACTTAGCTTACCATAATCACGTACATCGAAAAACAACTCATATTCTTTTACTCGTTCTCCGGTCGCTTTCAGGAAGATTCTTTTTTTACCGCCTAACAATGTTACCAAAGTAGCGCAAAACATCCCGAATGAAACGACCAAATACGTAATTCGCAAAGAAGAACTCGCTTCTCCTTGATAAGTAGAATATAAATATGCTGTAATTATGGCTATCGCCAAAAATATAATAGAAGAGATAGAAAATTTCTTTTTTCTGACTACATCTTCACAATGAGAAATATCACATTGAGATATAATAGTTGATTCCATATATAATAATCGTAGCTGTTTGTTTGAGATTAATATAAACATACCTATCTCTATGATTGCACAAAACAATCAATAAAGATTAAAAATGCGTTTTCATACAGATTGAATGAAAACAATATTAAAACAAACTGCTAAATTATTATTCTGCGAAGGGCATAAACATAATACTCAGGTCCTTGTAATCCCGAATTATCTGCATATAATTCAGTCTGAACATTCTTATATGCAATATATTGTACTCCATTGTAGTATGTACGATAAAACTCACCAACTTCTTCTTCCGAAGACCTATCGCAAGAAAACGACTGAATACGAAAAGAAGATTGGCTAAAACATCCATCATCTTGTGTCGGAAATTCATACGTATCGGTGATTTCTCCGCCAAAAGGAATACATCCCTCCGTTGTTTGTTTAGCCGCATAATCCTTTTCTAAGGAATAACCCTCAGAAATAGTGTCCAAAGTATCTGCAACCGCCATATTGCCTAACAATACAGCAGATACAATTACAATCAAACATGGAATAAATTTACGTATAAACATATCTTTTTCACCAATTGAATCGGAACAAAGGTAATATTTTTTCTCAAAAAACAAACTTATATTCCACTTTTTTTCATATTTTATTTTTATTATATTTGTAATACATTGAAAAGCAGCTCATCGAACATAATTCAAACACGTCCGTTATAACTAAAAAAAGAAAATATAATATGTATAAGCAAAAAAAAATTCCTCTATATATACAGATACTAATAGGAATGGCAGCCGGAATTTTAACTGGTATCCTTTTTTCTCAGCTCGGCCTGAATAAAACCGTTATTTTTTGGATAAAGCCTTTTGGCGACATGTTCATACGTCTTTTAAAATTAGTAGCCGTTCCGTTAGTAATATTTTCTTTATTAAAAGGCGTAGGAAACCTATCAGACATTAGTAGGTTATCAAAAATGGGAATAAAAACCATTGTCATTTATCTGGCTACAACTATTTCTGCCGTATGTATCGGATTGGCGTTGGCTTTTCTCATCAAACCGGGCAACAACATAGATGAAGAAAAAAGCGCTCAACTACAACAAATTTACCAAAACGCCGTTACTCAGAAACATGAAACAACAACCATCATACAAGAAAAAGCACCTCTTGAATTTCTAACGGATATAGTTCCCGATAATCTAATCGCCGCTATGGGAAATAACGGGAATATGCTACAAATCATACTTATCTCTCTCTTAATAGGGATTGCTGTCGTTTTATGCGGAAAAAAGAAAATGGAACCTTTTATGAAACTTATCGACGCATTGGATACCCTAATATTAAAAACGGTAGATATTATCATGAAATTCGCTCCCATTGGCGTATTCGCCCTGATGAGCGGAATTATTGCCGACACCTCCGGCAATTTATCTATCCTAAACGCATTAGGTATATATGCTTTAACAGTAATAGCCGGCCTTTCTATCTTAATCTTTATTTTTTACCCTACCCTGATACATTGCTTTACCAGAATAAAAGTAAAACAATTTTTCAAAGCGATGCCTTCCGTACAATTATTAGCGTTTTCTACCAGTTCAAGTGCGGCAACCCTACCCCTTACTATGGAAAAAGTCGAAAAAGAACTGAATATACCGAACAGAATCACCTCGTTCGTTTTACCCGTAGGAGTAACCATCAATATGGATGGAACCAGTTGTTATCAAGCAATAGCGGCTATTTTTATAGCGCAAGTAATGGGTATAGACTTAGGTTGGACGGAAATACTGACATTAATTGCCACTACTACGGTATCGTCTATCGGAACTCCCGGCATACCGGGCGGAAGCGTTGTCATCCTTATGATGGTGCTCGCCTCTATCGGAGTGCCCCCAGAAGGAATGGCTTTAATATTAGGAATAGACCGCCCCCTCGACATGATGAGAACGGTAGTAAACGTTACCGGCGATGCAACGGTAGCCTCAATTATTGCGGCAGGAGAGCCGACGGAACCGTAGGGCGGCGCACCGACAAAATACTATCTACTATAAATTTGCTATATCCCCGCCAAGGGAGAGCGCCCAAATATTCTTTATATTGCAATTCCACCTCCATACCGCCCATTCGCTCTAATTTTTTAGCGACTTCCTCGTTATCGACGGAAAAAAGAAATTGGTTAGACTGTATCGTTCCGGGTGTTTTAGACGATACGCCCGAAAGAATCATCTCTCCTTCATACGTTTTAAAAACATACCCCTTATGAACTACATAGTTTAACGTACCTGTCTTTATTCCCGAACCAAATACAAAATAGTATTTGAAATAAACAAAACCAGCTCCGCCCAGAATCAATACCGACAGTACGATAAATAATATTTTTTTCATATTCCGCATATCTTTTTTCCGGTTAAACAGTTTAACAGTCCGAAAGTTTACATACGCAGTCCCCCGCTTAACAGCATCAATGAAATTTCGGCTGTTTTAGCCTGAAATTCGGCTGTTAATTTTCGGGTAACGGCACTAACATAGCTACGTTGAAACTCTCTGAATTCTATCCCGGACAAATCACCCAATCTATATCGTTCCATAGCAGCTTGCAACGTTTCATAAGCAACCTCCGCACTTTCCGATTCAAAAGAGACCATCAGCAAACTATTTTCATAACTATTGTATAGTTGCGCCAAATCGCTTTTCATCTGTAATTCCAGATCTTGATAATTCAACTCGTTATTTTTCAATTCAACCTTAGAATTTTTCAACTTACGGCTATTTTCAAGTTTATCGAAAATAGGCAGATTCATAGAAAATCCCCAAAACAGACCGTTCGATTGCGAAAAGGTAGTTATAGACTGAGGTGAGTCGGAACGAGAAAAGCTATACCCCGACTGAAAATCAACCGTTGGGAAAAATGCCGACCGAGCTAATTTCAAATCCAATTCCGAAATTTTTTTATCGCGCCGGGCTATCTCCAACGAGGTATTATCCGCAAGCATACGGTCTTGTATATCTTCGTACTGCAACATCGGAAGTAAAACAATCGAGTCTTTAACATAATCTACACGCTTCAATTCCGTATTCATCAGCGTATTCAAGTTAATATATGCACTACGCAAAGCCTCTTGCTGCTCTACCAACGACGAACTGTCCGCATTTAAATCTATCTTTGTCTGTTTCAATTCAAGTCCCGACAGATTTCCTATTTTATATTTCTGCATAGCCACGTTAAACCGCTGTTCTGACAACTCTAACGTCTGTTTAGCGGCCTTTAAAAGGCTGGTCTGCACCAATATATTATAGTAACCGGTGCTCACTTGGGCTATCAGTTTCTCAACCGCCAACCGCGTTTCCAATTCTCCCCTCGAAACAATTTCTTTCAGACGGGCATGTGTAGTAAACATAGCCAATCCGTCAAAAATCCGCCAATTCAAGTTTACGCTTGCCGATAAATTATCGGTCACCGTATTATTAAATTTACGCTCCGTTCCGTTCGAATCGGTACGCTTCGAATCGACAGTAGACTCTCTTTGAGACGCACTTGCCGAAAGCGTTGGCAAAAAAACACCATAATTCCGGTTATTTCGGTTTATCTGCTCATTATTAACAGCTATGCGTATCCCATAATTCGCATCTAACGCCTGCCCAATACACTCTGATAAAGTCATCATTCTTTGCGCCGAACCGGGTAAAACAACCGTAAAAAAAGAAAATATATAAATGAGAATCCGTTTCATTCTTTTACCTCTAAATTTTTATCATCATTAATCATTCCTATCTTCGATGCCGACAAATAAGAATAAATAGCCGGTATCACAAACAATGTCAACACAGTAGCGAATATTAATCCGCCTACTACCGCAATACCCATAGCAACACGGCTTTCTGCTCCCGCTCCGGTAGCAAGCGCCATAGGTAACGTACCAAGAACCGTTGAGAAACTGGTCATCAAAATAGGGCGGAATCGCGATACAGCCGACTCTGTTATCGCATCATACAAAGAAAGTCCGTCGGCTTTTCGCTGGTTAGCGAATTCAACAATCAAAATACCGTTTTTCGTAACCAACCCTATCAACATGATAATACCGATTTCACTAAATATATTCATGGTTTGCCCGTAAACCTTCAACATTACTAATGCGCCTATCAAAGCCAACGGCACTGTAAACATGATAATAAGAGGATCACGGAAACTTTCAAACTGCGCAGCCAAAACCAAATAAATGAATATCAACGCCAAGATAAATGCGAATAACAAACTGGAAGAACTTTCAACAAAGTCTTTCGAACTACCCGACAACGTCGTCTTAAATGAATCATCCAATACTTTATCGGCAATACGATCCATTTCTTCCAAGCCATCTCCCAAAGTATGTCCCTTAGACGGAGAAGCCGATACAGTAGCCGATACAAACCGGTCATAACGATATAATGCCGGCGGCATACTGTTTTCCTCCATTGACACCACATTGTCCATACTAATCAGTTTTCCTCTCGTATTACGAACATACACTCCCGCCAAATCGGTCGGTTTGTTCCGTTTATCTTTTTCAAACTGGCTGATAATTTGATATTGCTTTCCATCCAAAATATAATAGCCTATACGCTGATCGCTCATTGTCAATTGTAAAGTCTCCGAAATATCCCTAACAGAAACTCCCAACAACGCCGCTTTATCCCGATTAATACGCAAAGTCAATTCCGGTTTGGTAAACTTCAAATTCAAATCATAGGCCGAAAACATCGAACTGTTCGACACCTCCTCCATGAAAACCGGTAACACCCGTTTCAACTCATCCAGATTTTTCGCCTGAATAACATATTGTATAGGCAAGCCCCCTCGTGTACTTCCGAAAGTCTGTTTTTGAGAGACAATAGTGCGTGCTCCCGTAAACTGCCGAACTTTCGGCGCCAAATCTTCCGCTATCTCCTGCTGGGTTCTGCTCCGCTCTTCCGGATCTTTCAACATAACGTTACCAATACCTCCGTTCGTCGAACCGCCTCGCCCTACCATCGTCATTATCACGCGATTTTCAGGGACATCCTTTTCTAAAAACTCCGACAATTCCGACATATATTGCTCCATATACTCAAACGAAGTTCCTTCGGTAGCAGTAGATGAAATAGATAATTGCGAACGGTCTTCCAACGGAGCCATTTCAGACGGGATACTCGTCCATAAAAAATAAATTCCAACCATTGCGACAAGCAATATAACAGGAGCCAATATACGTACCTTCATAAATTTGTGCAATAACGTACGATATCCTTCGGATAACCAAACAAAAAACGGTTCGGTAAATTTATAGATTTTATTATCCGTCGCATTTCGAGTCAAAAGTTTGGCCGAAATCATGGGTGTAAACGATAACGCCACAAAAGAAGAGATAATTACCGCTCCGGATATTACAATACTAAACTCCCTGAACAAGCGCCCGGTAGTTCCTTGCAAAAATACAATAGGCAAGAACACTGCAACCAACGCCACCGTAGTGGCAATTACGGCAAAAAAGATTTCTTCCGATCCTTTCAAGGCAGCCTCTCGGGGAGACATGCCTTTTTCAACCTTATTATAAATATTTTCCATGACAACAATAGCATCGTCCACTACCAGACCGATAGCCAATACTACCGCCAACAATGTCAATATATTTATGGTAAATCCCGCCAAATACATAATAAAGAATGTACCTACCAACGAAATAGGAATAGCAAGCGAAGGAATAAGCGTAGTACGCCAGTTGCGGAGAAACAAGAAAATAATCAGTACAACCAAAACAAAAGCCTCTACAATCGTACTGCGCACTTCATTGATAGAATTACGGATAAATACGGTTTCATCCATATAAACGCCGCTCTTATATTCAGCAGGCAAATCTTTTTTTACATCATCTAAAACTTCATATACTCTGTCTACAATATCTACATAATTGGCTCCCGGCTGCGGAATAATGATACAACTCACCATAGGCGAACCGTTTAATTTCAAAATATGACGTTTATTTTCCGCATCAATTTCAGCAATACCTACATCTCTGAACCGTACAAC
>JAFUKV010000219.1 GCA_017467745.1 Bacteroidaceae bacterium
GATGTTTATTTGCGTATTGTTAGGTTTTCCCGTACTTTCGACGAAAATAGAAACATCTACTTTTCCACGTTCAAGGCGTTTTGCTACCAGTGTTCTGATTTGCATTTCGTTTTCCCGATAAATAGAGGGAATGCGGACTGACAAATCTAACTGTTTACTATTAAGCGATTTTATCTCTACTGTAATTTTTTTATCCGGCAATTCCGTTATGGCTTTACCGAATCCTGTCATTGATTGTATCATTTTTTAATACTAGTTTTTGCAAATGTACTATATTTACGTTGAAAAATAATATATCGTTCATTTTTTTCGGAGATATGATAACCTCTATTTCTTTTGTGGTAAGGAGATTGTTCTTTTATTTATTGAAGAAGAGAAAGATGAATTTCTAATGAGTTTTACCTGAAAATAAACAAATCTGATTATCTTTGCATTATTAAAATTTAGAGAGACAAATGCCCGGTATATTAAATATTGAGACATCTACTTCTGTCTGTTCGGTTGCTTTGACCAACGATGGAATGGTAATTTTTAATCAGGCGGATTATGACGGACCGTCGCATGCGTCCGTATTAGGCGGTTTTGTAAATGAAGCGGTAGATATGGCACGGATTAAAGATATTCCTATTGATGCTGTCGCTGTCAGTTGTGGTCCCGGCTCTTATACCGGTCTGCGTATCGGTGTATCGGAAGCGAAAGGATTGTGCTTCGGCTGGGAAAAACCGTTGATTGCCGTCAGTACGTTAGAACTGATGGTATGCCATGTTATGTTTTCTAAGATGTTACCGGAGAACGCTTTGTTCTGTCCGATGATAGATGCTCGCCGCATGGAGGTGTATTCTGCTATATACAATTTGGCGTTAGAGCCGTTAAAACCTGTCTCAGCCGATGTTATAGATGAAACTTCTTATAAAGAGTTTTTGGATACGCATATCGTATATTTTTTCGGGAATGGAGCAGATAAATGCAAAGAGAAGATTACGCATTCTAATGCTCGTTTTATAGATGGAGTAGTGCCTTTGGCAGCGGATATGACCGCATTGTCCGAGAGGGCTTTTCGACAAAAGAAATTTGAAGATGTCGCTTATTTCGAACCTTTTTATTTAAAAGAATTTGTTGCTACGACACCCAAAAATAAATTGTTCTGATTATGAAAAATTCTTACAGTTTGCAATATAATACGCAACTGAAAAAATTATTGTTGCCCGAATATGGGCGCAATGTTCAGCAAATGGTTGATCATTGTTTAACGATTAAAGACCGTGCTGAACGGACTCGTTGCGCTAATACGATAATTAATATTATGGGGAATCTTTTCCCTCATTTGCGTGATGTAGACGATTTTAAGCATAAATTATGGGATCATCTTGCCATTATGTCCGATTTTAAACTGGATATAGATTATCCGTATGAGATTATAAGAAAAGAAAATTTATATACTCGCCCTGAAAAGATCCCGTATAGACTGACACCTATCCGTTATAGGCATTATGGAAAATCGTTGGAAGAAATGATTAAAAAAGCTGCGGACATGCCGGATGGTGAGGAGAAATGTTATTTGATTTCATTGTTGGCGAATCACATGAAAAAATCTTTCTTGACTTGGAATAAAGAAGTTGTAGACGATGAAAAAATTTTTAAAGATTTGAAAGAATATTCACGGGGACGAATAAGTTTAGATCAAGAGAATATCAAATTGAAAGAAGCGAAAGATATTTTGCAACAGCGAAAACCTAAAAATAATGGAAAAAAAGCGGCTCGATAGTCGCTTTTTTTATATCTTGCAACAAAAAATATAAGATATAGATAACATGGCTTCATTTATAATAGAAGGCGGACATAAATTGAGTGGAGATATTACGCCGCAAGGTGCTAAAAACGAAGCGTTGCAGATTATTTGCGCTACGTTGCTGACAGATCAGGAAGTAAAAATATATAATCTGCCGAATATCTTGGATGTAAATAATCTGATACAGCTTTTACGGGATATGGGTGTGAAAGTTGAGCATATAGGGGAAAACGCATATAGTTTTAAGGCTGATAACGTGAATATCGCTTATTTAAGGAGCGATGATTTTCTTCGGCGTTGTACCTCTCTTCGCGGATCGGTAATGATTGTCGGGCCTTTGATTGCCCGTTTTGGCGAAGCGTTGGTTGCCAAACCCGGCGGAGATAAGATAGGTAGAAGACGATTGGATACGCATTTTATAGGAATACAAAAATTAGGAGCAGAATTTTCGTATTGTCCGGACAGGCAAATTTATAAAATTAAAGCCGATAAGTTAACCGGTACTTACATGTTGTTAGACGAGGCTTCTGTTACCGGTACAGCCAATATTTTAATGGCCGCCGTTTTAGCAGAGGGCACAACTACCATATATAATGCCGCTTGCGAACCGTATTTGCAACAACTTTCTCGTATGCTTAATCGTATGGGCGCAAAAATATCAGGTATCGGCTCTAATTTATTGACAATAGAGGGCGTCAAGTCTTTAAAAGGTACGGAGCATACCATATTGCCCGATATGATTGAAATAGGCAGTTTTATCGGTATGGCGGCGATGACGGGTTCGGACATTACTATAAAAAATGTATCATATAAGGATTTAGGGATTATTCCCGATAATTTTCGTAAAATGGGCATTTCTGTCGACTTGATAGGAGACGATATACATATTCCGACACACGATGTTTATGAAATAGAGACTTTTATAGATGGCTCTATTATGACATTTGCCGATGCGCCGTGGCCGGGTTTGACGCCAGACTTGTTGAGCGTTTTTTTAGTAGTAGCTACGCAAGCGAAAGGCAGTGTGCTGATTCATCAAAAGATGTTTGAAAGCCGCCTGTTTTTTGTCGATAAATTAATTGATATGGGGGCTCAAATCATATTGTGCGACCCGCATAGAGCTACGGTAATAGGGCAGGGGAAAGCCCGTACTCTGAAAGCGTCAACAATGGTATCGCCCGATATTCGGGCTGGTATCGCCTTGTTGATAGCGGCTATGTCTGCCGAAGGCACTAGTACCATTCATAATATAGAACAAATAGATAGGGGGTATCAGGATATTGATAAGCGGTTGAACAAGATAGGTGCACGCATAACACGGTTATAATAAATAATATGATTAAGAGAGAAGAACTGATAAAAATCGGTATTTTTAATAAACCGCACGGTCTTAAAGGGGAATTGTTGTTTTCGTTTACAGACGATATATTTGATCGTTGCGATTCTCCGTATCTTGTTTGTCAAATTGATGGAATTTTTGTGCCGTTTTATATAGAAGAGTATCGATTTCGTAGCGATTCCACCGCATTAATGAAGTTAGAAGATATAGATTCGGATACGGAAGCCCGAATATTTACTAATTCAGATGTATTTTATTCGAAGAAGTATATTTCGGACGAAGATATTAATATGGTTTCCGGTGATTATTTTCTGGAATACCTGATTATTGATGATGTTTTAGGTGAAATAGGACGGATAAAAAGATTGGACGACTCTACTGTAAATTTACTTTTTGAAGTAGATTATAAAAATAAAGAAATACTTATACCTGCAAATGATAATTTCATATCTCATATAGATGATGATAAAAAAATTATCTATATGCAGATACCCGAAGCATTGTTGTATTTGTAATTATTTGTATATAAGAGAGATTGTAAAGAGTTATACTCTATAAATAGATTGTGTTAACATATATAAAATAGTGCTATTTTACTAAATAACTTTATATATTTGCAATGATTTTAAAATTGTAATTATTACAAATTAAATGGAATTAGCGCAAAAACATCTCATATTACATAATATAAAACCATCCGTACAACGGGTGTTTATTATGAATTATCTGTTGGAAAATAAAATACATCCTACCGCAGATATGATATTTAATGAGTTGTACGTTAAAATGCCTACCCTTTCTCGTACTACGGTATATAACACATTAAAATTATTGGTGGACGAGAAAGCGATTCAAATGATAACTATTGACGAAAAAAATGCCCGTTATGATGCTGATACATCTCGACATGCACATTTTAAATGTAAAGGTTGTGGAGGAGTATTTGATGTTATTACATCAGGGGTAGATGCAATAACGGTAAAAGAAAGCGAAGAGTTTATTATTGATGATGTTCAGATTTATTGTCATGGGTACTGTAAAAAATGTATGAAGAACCACATTTAATTTAAATAGATATAAAAACAAAAACATTGCATTATGAAAAAATTTATTTGTACTGTATGCGGTTATGTTCACGAAGGAGATGAAGCTCCTGAATTTTGTCCTCAGTGTAAACAACCTAAAAGCAAATTTAAAGAATTAATAGAATCGGATGCAGCTTTGACTTTTGCAGACGAACATGTAATAGGCGTAGCCAAAGGTTGTGATGAAGAGATGATTAAAGATTTGAACGCTCATTTCATGGGAGAATGTACAGAAGTCGGTATGTATTTGGCTATGAGCCGTCAGGCTGATCGTGAAGGTTATCCCGAAGTAGCAGAAGCTTTTAAACGTTATGCTTGGGAAGAAGCAGAACATGCGGCTAAGTTTGCCGAACTGTTGGGAGATGTTGTTTGGGATACTAAAACGAATCTTGAAAAACGAAAAAATGCAGAAGCCGGGGCATGCGAAGATAAAAAACGTATTGCTACTCGGGCTAAACAACTGAACCTCGATGCTATTCACGATACTGTTCATGAAATGGCGAAAGATGAAGCTCGTCATGGTAAAGGTTTTGAAGGCTTATATAACCGTTATTTCAAGAAATAAAGATTTCTATTTATACAAAAAAAGCACCGATTTCGGTGCTTTTTTTGTATAAATAGCTTTATATGAATTAGCGAATAAAGATTTAGAAAACTTATCCGCTTTTATATATATTCCTCCTATAAATGATTATATAATTTATAAAGGTCTTATATTTTACCCTATTGCTTAACAAAGAATCATCACTGTAAAACAATATCTGGAACCTTTATAGAAAATCTTTTTTTATTTTACGGAGATATTTCGTGTGTCTTTTTATTAAGTCTAAAACTTGATGAATCGGTATGTTATAATCAAGTTGTTTATTATTAGTTGTTTGTGTATATGTATTTTTTAATACAAACGCTTTATAAGTTAAATAATTTAAATGTGCGATATTTTTATTCGGTTTTATATGCTATATAACATAATATTCGTATATTTGCATATGTGTTTTTCATGGTATTAGATTTAAAGTTAACAAAGATTGGTTGTCGTGAGACAACCATTTTTTCTTTATAAAAGTTGTTATTCCCAAAAGCGAGTATTTGAGAGAAGAAAAAAGGGTGATTCTATAAATATTTTTCTGATATTATATGTAAAAAGAAGTATTGGATAGATACTCAATAAAGTTGTTTGAGGAAAATTTTCTGTAATAATAAAATAATCGAGGAGATTGTTTTTTCTCCTCGATTATTTTTGTGACAAGAGATTATTTTTGTCGTTGTTCTTTTAATATTTCAGTTGCACGGGGAATATCTTTTTCAAATAAATGCAGGTTTATGCCGGCAATAGGTAAAGGCATACCTGTATAGTTCAGATTTTCTCCCGATAAAAAACATTCGATACCGTTTTCTTGTAAAATATCCATTACCATGTGTGCGGCAACATCGTCCGAAAAAGACTTATACACAACAATCTTATCTTTATCTTCCATAACCATATTATTTAAAAGGTTTATACTTGGAAATTATTTGTATAAATATAATGATATTTTTTGTGTATCGCAAAAAAACTGCTTATATATTGAAGTATATAGTTAAATAAGGTGAATTGTTTTGTTTTTTATGCCTATGGGTATGTTTTATAACATATATGTTCGTATATTTGCAGAGTGTTTTTCATGGTATTAGATTTAAAGTTAACAAAGATTGGTTGTCGTGAGACAACCTTTCGTTTTTTATATACTTTCGTTCTTTATAAGAATCTGTTCCAAAGCGATTCCTATTTTATAAATATATTGTATTTATGTACTAAGTAACCTAAGGTAGGGTTATTTAAGTACAAAAATTTGTATGACATTATTCTTTTGACAAGCTAAACTCCTTATCGGCAAAAAGTTCGGCCAGTCCGGTTATTTGTTTCAGCCTTAATAATTCGTCCTTATCCATCCCTATGTTTTTGATAATCCATTGGTCGGACATCCCTGCTTTGGTTAGTTCGGAAACGATATTACTCATTAGCTCTATATTGTGTGTTCCGCGTGCACGGTTGTGTCTGATAGTAGATGCCATTCGGTTAGACAAATCTTTCTCTATAACTACGATAGGTAATAAACCCTTTTCTCGTTCATATATTCGTTTAGAAGTTTTCATTACCATATAACGATGATAGCCGTCTACCAATTCGTACGTGTCTTTATCGGCAATATAGTAACATACGCATGGCATTGTATATCCATCTTCCCAAATAGATAATTCCAATAACTTCATTTCCGGAGGTGCAACTATGTTTGGGTTGTAGCCGTTTGCCGAGATTTTTTCTACCGGTACGGATCGAACATTGTATACAGGGCTTATGTATTCCATAATCAACTAATTTGTTGTAACGATTATGTATAATGTAAAACGATAGATTCAAACATAAATCAGAATCTATCGTTTTAGAATATTTTTGTAAAGATATTTAATTTGGCTGGAAAACCAAAATTTTGAATTTGTTTAGGCGAGATTAAAATTTTTGTTCTTGTTTTAATTGTTCTACGAATTTATCAATACGATGTAACTCGTCGGGAATGTTGATGCGTTGGGGACAGTGAGGACTGCATTGGTTACAACCGATACAATGGCTTGCCTGTCGTAATCGGGGTACGCTGCGGTCGTATCCGATTAAATATTCTCGACGAGCCTTGCGATAATTTTCGTCTTGTGAACTTGTGGGGATATTACCTTCGTTCAGGCATTTGTTATAGTGCAATAAAATGGCAGGAATGTCAATACCGTAAGGGCAGGGCATACAATATTTGCAGTCATTGCAAGGAATTGTATTGAATTGCATCATCATTGTAGCAGTTTGCTGTAAGAAAGCGAATTCTTCTTCTGTCAACGGTTTTAGTGGAGAGTAAGTGCGAAGATTATCCAATAGGTGATCCATGCGTGTCATGCCGCTTAATACGGTCAGTACCTTTGGAAAACTTCCGGCGAAACGAAATGCCCATGATGCGATGCTTTGTTCAGGCTCTCGTTGTTTAAGTCTGGCAACGATATTGTCCGGTACATTAGAAAGACGTCCTCCCAATAGCGGTTCCATAATAACGACGGGTATATCTCGTTTCGCTAATTCGTTATATAAATATTCCGCATCTGTATTGCGCGGATTGATTTGTTTGGCATATTTCCAGTCTAAATAATTCAATTGTATTTGAACGAAGTCCCATTTATAGTCATCATGGCGAGAGAGTAGATAGTCGAATACTTTTATGTCGCCATGGTAAGAAAAGCCCAAATTACGAATGCGTCCCGCCTGACGTTCTTCTAATAAATATTCCAGTATGCCGTTATCTATATAACGGGCGTTGAATTCGTCCATACCGTTTCCCATGCCTATGCCGTGCAGTAACATATAATCTATGTAATCCGTTTGCAGTTCTTTCAAAGAATTATGATACATGGCGATAGACGCTTCTCTCGACCATGTATTGGGAGAGAAGTTTGATAATTTGGTGGCGATGAAATATTTATCGCGCGGATGGCGGCTGAGTGCGATACCCGTAGCATGTTCGGAGGCTCCTCTACAATAGGCAGGCGATGTATCGAAATAGTTTACGCCGTGTTCGATAGCGTAATCAACAAGATTATTGACCATTTCTTGGTCTATCTCCTCATTTCCTTCACGGGCACTACGTCCGTTTATTGATGGCCAACGCATGCAACCGAATCCAAGTATCGAAACCTTATCGCCTGTTGAAGAATTGATGCGGTAGGTCATTTCTCCTGTTGCGTGGTTATCAGTTGATGACCTGTCGTTTTTGTCGGAACAAGCAGCCAGTCCGGTTGCTGCTCCGGTGTACCCTGCTAATTTAAGAAAACTGCGTCGGGATATATTTTGTTTATTTTTTTCTTTCATCATTTATTTTCTTGTAAATTCGTTTTCTATTAGTGCTTATGTCGTTTTAAATGGTTCGGTGCATTTCATTACCTTCAATGTATATTGCGCTAAAAGGACGTGCAGGACAGAGATTTTCGCAAGCGCCGCAGCCAATACAACGTTCCGTATTAATTATCGGTATTTTGGGAGAGTCGATAATATCGGGATCTTGCGGAACCATTTGTATCGCTCCGGTAGGGCAATGGCGTTCGCAGTTGTTACAATCTACATTGTCTGTCAGTACTACGCAATTATCTTTTATCCATACGGCATGGCCTATTTGAGTAGCTGATTTTTCGGCTACGGTAATAGGTTGTATTGCACCTGCCGGACAAACATCCGAACATTTAGTGCATTCGGGACGGCAGTACCCTCGTTCGTATGACATCTCCGGCTGCATCAATTTCATGAGATCCGTTGAGGGGCGGAGGACATTGTTTGGGCAAACCGAAACGCAAAGCTGACACGCCGTACAATGTTGCGTGAAATTTTGTGCGCTTAATGCGCCCGGAGGGATAATAGGAAAGGCGCGATGCGGGATTTGTTTGTCTTCAATAACGGCTAAGCCTCCGTCTACTTTCTTTTCTTGTGCTTTTAACGTTGCAGCGGTGGCTAAAATTGTTGCAGATAAAAAATTACGGCGGGCATTGTTTGTCGGTGTTTCCGATGTATTAGTGTGGGGAAATTGAGAAACATCCTTTTGAACAATCCGGCTGTAACTGATAGCTCCTTTGTGGCATTTATCGATACAATTCATACAGTTGACACATCGACTGTAATCTATTTTGTGTTTTTTCGGGTCTATGCACGATGCTTTGCAGTTTTTGGCGCATAGTCCGCAACTATTACATTTTTCAATATCTATTACCGGTTTGAAAATAGAGTATTTCGATATAAACCCTAAAACTGTTCCTACTGGGCAAATGGTATTGCAGTATGTTCGTCCGTTACGCCATGCGAGGATAAATATAACGATGAATGTGGAGATAGCAATAGCAAATGTAATAGCACTTTTTATCCATACATCCACAGAATAAAAAGCGTAATTGTCTGCTCGTTCGGCTAAAAATGCCAAAAAGTTGTTTCCCCATTGATATATGGGGGCGAATAAGTTGGATACGATACGCCCGTAAGAACTGTATGGAGCCAAAAGGGCAGTAAGTGAACCGATGCCTGCGATTACCGAAACAATGAAAATAATAAGTACGCTATACCTTAGCCAGTTAATGGCAGGCGAGAAGGAGAAACGGTTCTTTTTCCGTTTCCCTGAAATCCAAGAAATGGAATCTTGGAATACACCTAAGGGGCAGATAATAGAACAATAAAAACGCCCGAATAGGAATGTCAAGATAATTAGAGAGATAACGATGCCTCCGTTTAATGCGAAAAGAGCCGGCAGAAACTGAATTTTTGCTAACCATCCGAACCACCTGTGTGTTGTTCCCGTAAAATCGAGAAATAGTAATGTAATGAGTGTAAAACAAAGGATGGCAGTGAAAAGTCTTATTTTTCGTAACATATTCATATATTTATATTCTGTGATGATTTATGGAATAAATTGAGTAAGTAATAATGATTATTGAATGATTTCGATTTCTTTTAGCCATTTAACTACATCTTTGTTTGCTTGATTTACCTGTCCTCCTCGTATGGGAAGGCCTTTTAATACAGTTGCTTTCGGACAGAGTTTTTTTATGTCTTTTTCAGAATGTCCCATACGGCTGCCTTCATGTGTCATGAATGGAATGATTGTCTTACCGGAAAAATCGTAATCGGTTAGAAATGTAGATACCGGAGGAGCAATGGTGCTCCACCAGCAAGGAGAACCGATAAAAATAATATCATATTTTTCGATATTGTTTATTTTATTTTTCAATGCAGGTTTAAATTCGCTGTTAATTTCTTTTTTTGCTTGGCTCACTACTATATCGTATTTTTGGGGATAAGCATTTACCGGTTGAATTTCAAAAATATCGCCTCCTGTATTTTTATGGATTTGTTTTGCTAAAATTTTAGTGTTTCCGCTATATGAGAAATAAGCCACTAATATCTTGGGTTTAGCGGTTTGTGAATACATGATCGGCATAATTCCTAAAAAAGAGGTGATTGTCAATAAAAAAAATTTGAGTTTCATATTGAAATATTTTAAAGGTGCATTCGAGAAGATTATAGGTTAGCTATAAGTTTGTAACCGGCTCCATGAATATTAATAATTTCAATAGACGGATCTTCTCTCAAAATCTTGCGTAGTTTGGTAATGTAAACGTCCATACTGCGTGCGTTAAAATAATTGTCCTCATTCCAAATGGCTTTGAGGGCATAATTACGTTCTAATACTGTGTTGATATGAGAACAGAGCAGATTAAGCAATTCAGATTCTTTTGTTGTCAGTCGTATTGTTTTTTCTTCGGTAGAGAGCATTTGTTTTTGCGGATTGAATGTAAATTTTCCAATACGGCAGATAGAGTTGTCTGTACTCTTCTTTCCTATTGTTCTGCGCATAATGGCATCTAATCGAAATACAAGTTCTTCCATAGAAAACGGTTTGGAAATATAATCGTCAGCTCCGATTTTGAATCCTTTCAGAACGTCTTCTTTAAGTGTTTTAGCGGTTAAAAAAATAATAGGAATATCCTGATTCATGTTGCGGATGTCTTGCGCTAATGAAAATCCGTCTTTTTTAGGCATCATGACATCTAATACGCATATATCGTATTTATTGCGGGAAAATGCGGTATAGCCGGCTTCACCATTGGTGAATAAGTCAGATTCGTAATTTTTTACTTGTAAATATTCACGAAGCAAGGGTCCGAGATTTTCATCGTCTTCGCAAAGCAGTATGCGTGGTTTTATATCCATACCGTTAGACTTTTTTTAGTTTAAATCGTAATTATTCAATACAAAGATAAACTATCATAGGCGGATAAATCATACATATATTACGGAAATATATACCAATATTACCGATTTTTTCATTTAGGGGTAAGCAAACAATATAGAAATAAGGTTCTTATGAATTTTATTATTTACAATAGTTTATATATATCCATGATTCTTTTTTTTCGCTCTTTTTCATCTTTATTGAGAGAGAATCCCATATATTTACAGGCATGATCATTTTTAAGAATACAGATACATATTCTTTTAAAGGTAGGTAATTCTCGAAATTCCGGAATATTGATATCATCCATATATTCCATTCGCACCGGCTTCTTTTCAGTTTTATATGCTGTTGTATTTCCAACGGAAATATTGATTCCGGCATCTTGCAGTTTGGATATAGTTTTGGCGGATAAACATCCTCCTTTGTTTCTCCAAAAGTCGATGCTTACAGATAGTTTCTTTTGATAATTTTCTCTTGTTTCAGGGGGTAAGGTAGATAAAAGGAATTTCATGTATTGAGCCCAAGTAAAGCCTTGTGGCAAAGAAACTTTTTTCCATCCTACGGCAGATGTTCCTCCGTAAATTCCGGTAAAGTTTACGCCGTTTACCCGGTTTATCATTTTTCCCCACATATTGGGATCAATAGCTCGGTATAATTTCAGGCTTGATTGAGCTTGCACAATGAACGGACTGGCTACACGTTGTTTTTCCAAAGGTACGCCGGCCTGATAAAAAAGATCATAGAGATGATTGTAACTCCATTTGAATTTTCCGTTGGCAGTCCAGATGTCGGTAGTTAACCAATCATATATTGGATATGCGCTGTATATATTATTTTTAATGAAATGTATCC
>JAFUKV010000026.1 GCA_017467745.1 Bacteroidaceae bacterium
AAGAATTTGTGAAATATGTATTTAATACTATTTAAGTAATCAAAAACTTATCCTTGCTTATTTTGAGAATGTTAGTTACTTTTGTAGCGTAATATAAAAATATAAGTGTTATGGTAAGAACAGAAATTCAAAATGAATTATATCCCGATTGCCCCATTCGGAATATACTTGCTCGCATAAGTGACAAATGGTCTATATTAGTTCTTTTCACATTAAACCAGTCCGCATTAATGCGCTTTAACGCTTTGCAAAAAAACATCCCCGACATTTCACAAAAAATGCTGACTATGACTTTGAGAACTCTTGAGGATGACGGGTTTGTCAAAAGACAAGTGTATGCAGAAGTGCCACCAAGAGTTGAATATTCACTAACCGATAGAGCCATCTCATTACTACCACATATCAATAGTTTGATTGTGTGGGCAAAAGAAAACATGAATGCCATTTTGACAGATAGAATACATAACAGAAAAAAGCCATAAGCATTTGTATAATAATGCTGTAATGCTATTTGGGGACAAGTGATTTTTTTAGTGCAAGGTGCAAGTATATATCTATATATATAGCTTGCACCTTGCACTAACCTTAGAATGTTTATTTTCAACGGTTTGCATAATTCAAAAATAATGCGTACATTTGAACCCAAGATGTTGGCAGACAGACACCGGACAACAGCAGACAGTTTTTAAGGACTAAAGCGTGACGGATGCAAAGCCAAAATTTCTGAAAGTACTGATATTGAGGAAGAAATAACGTTTGGTTCATAACCCAGGCGGATCACCAGAAAAAGCTCTATTTATTAGGGCTTTTTTATTGATATTCAGAATACTACATATTTTTATATACGCCCATTGGGGCAAAAAATCTATCTAAAATAAGTGCTATTTTTTGCAGTTTTATTGCGTTTTTTGACACGTGTGCGATACCATTTTGTAACTAAAAAAAAAGATTTTGAAAAGTACTTCCAAGTTACCCTATTTCATCAAATGAAACACAGTAAAAAAAGAACAGCTTTCGATAATATTACAGCCATAGAGGTCTATTTCAGATATATCGACCTCTGTTTCAGCTAATATATTATTAGCCAATTCTTTTATTTTACCACTTTACTAATTTTTTAAATTTAGATTCCGTACAAACGCTTAAATCTGTAGTTACAAATTTCCCATTACAAAAAAGAGAAAATATAGTAGCTGGTGTAGGAGAGTTTTGTGCTTGCTCTCTTGTTTCCAATTTAATTATTTTGAAAGGAATATTTCTTTCTTGTGCAAGAATACGCAACGCTCTATTTACATAATAGTCTGTGTATGGGCAACGGTTGGAATAATAAGCCACTATTCCCTGTTTGTCTGGGCATTCTCCACTTTTGACGCAATCATTAAAATATGGAACTGCACTATTCTCATGAAAACTCATTACCAACAATGAAAATCCATTTGAAAGTTTTTCTATTTCCTTAAAGCCATGTTGCAGTAACCATTTCGTATCACTCATGAAATGGTTCTTTTTTGTACCTACAACAGTAACCAATCCTTTTTTCTGTTGCTTTTTAGCGTCTTCAATCACAGATTGAAGCAAATTATATCCATGCCCTTGACCCTTATACTGCCCTGAAACCCAAAAACAATTAACCATTAAATAATTGGGTGCAGTAACCGGAATCCACGCATATTCAGCAGGAACGTATTCTATAAAAACCTTGGCTCGTACATCAAGCCGCCTGAAAACATAGCCATTAGAAAATTCTTTCGTTAGCCATTCTTTTTTTAACTCATAACCTGCTAAGCATTTTTTGTCAGAGAATGCGCAGCAGATATGCTCTTTGTCTATATTCTCTTCTGTTAGAGTTATGTATTTAGATAAACTATTATCCATGATTTTATCTGTATGTAGATTTTTGAGATATTCTCTTTTTATTTTCTTATGATAATCAGTACATTTTATTTTTCACCACGAGTACCGCATCTGCACAAATCTGTCCAGTTACTTCTCCTCCATTTGTAAAATCCACATAACATTTATCTCCTACTTGTAAATCATACTCGCCTAACGAAACCCACTCTCCTGAAGTTTGTCCCTTAACAGTAATAGAGCCGGCATCAAGCAACACTTTACTTTCATTTTTTCCATTGCCTACTACAATCTCCGTTACTTTCGACGATCCGCCTCGTCGTATATAGTATGTATATACAGTATAACGACCATCGCTTTTAACCTCAAACGGATAGCGCAAACGTTTATTTCCACGAGTCGGATTAAGAAGGATATAAGAACGTCCATAACCGTTACCCGCCTGTACACGATACCATCCCTCCGACTCGTCAAACTCGACATCAACATCATCAACTAATATATCCGGTACAGAACCATCCAACAGAGGATCCTCTTCATACATACGTTGAATCTCACGTACATTTACCTCCTGTACTTTTACACTTGCATCAATAGCCAAACAAGCTGCCTTTGCCGCACTTTGCGCCAATAACATAAAGACGGGTTCCATGCGAATAGAACCATAAGCAATATGACTTGCCGAAAGGCATACCGGAACCAGCAGATTTGTACATTCCTCACGTTTAGGGGTAATAGAGCGATAAGAAATATCGTAAGGAAGTCCGCCATGTATCTGCACATCTCCCTCATTTTTCACCATTGCGATACCGTCTTTTTCTATAACTACACGTTGGCAATTATGTGAATCCATCGTATAGGCAGCCATTCCTATACCATCGTTTACCGTAATGCGGTTTTCACAATTGGCTTGCGTCGCCACGTATTCGCCAATCATACGGCGCGCTTCACGAATATAAAGTTGAGGACTCCAATTTCCATATTCAACATACTCGTCTTTGGGCAATCCCCAACGCAACATCTCTTTACGGATAGGTTCAGGTACGCGTTTGTCATTACCTAAAAACCACAACAAACCGAGCGTGTAACTTTTATGTGCGACAATTATCTTTTCCCGTTCTTTGTATGATGCTTCGGCAAAATTGTGATTCATCCCTATCATGTCGGTAGAAAAGCCTCCATTGTTATTAATGTCTGTTTTACGATTGGGCATACGTCCGAAATAGATATACGAATGTAGACTGTTGTCTTTTTTCGCTTCTATCAAACGCAACAATAATTCGTATTTTGTAGAATCATAATCTGCGGGACGCCCAATAGGTACACTATTTTCTGGTACATCAGTCAAACAAATGCGAAAATTATAAGCTTGCAGCATTTTATCTCCACTACCCTTTTCTTTCAACTTCGCGTCAGAGATACCCCATAAAAGCCCGCTCTTCGGATTTCCTTTTTCTACATAGGGATCTACTCTATCTGGAAATTGATGTTTTTCAAGCATCTGCACTCCGTTCCATGTTTCATTATAAAGGCTATTATCCTCGCGCCCTACTGTGTACGACACTCCGGCACGAGCCAATAAATCGCCTTCATACGAGCAGTCTATAAACATTTTCGCTTCGACATCTGTACGCTCTAAAAACTTTTCGACATTTTCCAACCGAATAGAAGTTAACTGCGTACCCTTTTTCTCAGCGTTTAAAATCCGATGTCCGTACATCACCTCAATATTACCTCGCTCGATATAATCTTTAAAAACGGCTTCCGCTACACTTGGCTCAAAAATCCAATGTTCTAACGCATCGTAATGCGCTCCTACCCTGCGATAAAAATCGAGAGCTAAACCTTTCACCACTTGTTTATTGCCAATATCGGTTTGTCCCAATCCTCCTGAACTCATACCACCCAAACGATAGCCGGGCTCAATAAGCAATACTTTTTTACCTTGTTTTGCCACCGCATAGGCTGCGATAACCCCAGCGGACGTACCGCCATATACACATACATCGCACTCTAATTTTTGCCGAACGCACCCACTGTTAACAAATAGTACAGCAGACAAAAGAAACAATATAATTTTTCGCATAAATGAAGGATTATTATTTGTAAATACAATATCTTAATTTATATAGATTCGCTTTTCTCGATAAAATTTTTCTTCATAATGTTGATGAAACGTTATACAAAATATATTATCTCTACCGGCAGAATCAATTTTTTTATTTTCCCGACTTTTTTCACAATTTTTCTCCGTAAGCCAAATCACCGGCATCTCCCAATCCTGGCACAATATATGATTTCTGTGTCAATCCTTTATCAACGGCTCCGCACCAAATAGTTACATTGGGATATGCAGCGAAATGTTTTTCTACATAATCTACGCCTTGCTCGCTGGCAATAGCAGCAGCGATATGGACATTTTGCGGCCTCCCGGCTTTTTCAACAAGCGCCTCATAAGCCATAGCCAACGAAGAACCGGTAGCCAACATCGGATCGACTATAATAAGAGTTTTTCCAGTAAGACGGCATGTAGAAATATACTCCATTTTGATATTAAATACCCCCTCTTTCGAATATTTCCGAAAAGCAGAAATAAATGCGTTCTGCGCATTATCGAAATAGTTAAGAAAACCTTGATGAAAAGGGATACCCGCCCTCAAAATCGTAGCCAATACAACGGAATCGGTAAATAGGTTTTCGTTTGCAGTGCCCAAAGGCGTTTCTACGTTCTGCTGCTTATACGTAAAAGTTCGGCTGATTTCATAGGCCATGACTTCGCCGATTCGTTCCAGATTTCTTCTGAAACGCATGCTGTCGTTCTGAATGTTTACATCACGCAACTCCGCTATAAAACGATTTAAAACTGTATTATTTCGGTTAAGAATATTCACCATAACAATTTTATATATACAAACTATATTATATTTTCCAAATATACACTTTATTTGATTATTACAAAGTTAATAAAATCTTATTAAAGGTACATACGAAATGAAAGATACAAATATAACAAGAGACTGTCTTTAAATTTATTAGACAGTCCCTTGTTTTTTATACTTGTTATCTATGTCTATTCAGAGAATCGAAATCGGTTCGAGATTCTCATAAACGTTCTTTCAGTTATATAGATTTTTCCACATTCATTACAAAGGCTCTCAATCCTAAGGCTGGGGTCTGATTATCTAAGTCATGTAACAAGCTCAAAAGATTTTCTACTTGATTGTCTTCGGCCATTGTCAGTATAGCCGAATTCATACCCGGCCATGCATGACTACCATAATGCGGCTCTCCCGAAACAGATCCTCTACCTTGTACAGACTCCCAATAGGTAAAACCTCTTAGGTTATTATGATCCAATATACCCATAATAGACTCAAAATGCGCTTGGTCAAACGAAATAAATACAGCTTTCATATATCATAATTTATTTGTCGGTATCAGATTATCATGGAGGGCAAAGCCCTACCATGATAATAGAAAACACCAACACAACTTATTTAGAGTTTCTTTAATCTGCTAATTTCGCCGCTAATTTACGACGGCGACGTTTAATACCTTTTCCGGCAAATATGCAATATACTACCGGTACGATAACCAATGTTATAAGGGTGGAAAACGAAAGCCCCCAAGCAACAGTCATACCCATAGAACGCCACATCTCAGACCCTTCTCCTGTACCTATGGCCATCGGAATCATACCGAACACGGTAGTAAGCGTAGTCATCAATACAGGACGTAAACGAGATCGACCTGCATGTATAACCGCGTTTGTTACAGATTTACCGCGCTCACGATTCAATATTGTATAGTCTATCAGCACAATACCGTTTTTAACGACAATACCCACCAACATAATTACACCTATCAAGGCCATTACACCCAGCGGAGTTCCCGTAACGGCTAAC
>JAFUKV010000220.1 GCA_017467745.1 Bacteroidaceae bacterium
AGCATCGTAATGTAGCGTATTATGCCGATGCATTATGTGTTACTTCCAAATACTTGTCGGAAATAAGTAAAAAAGTAAGCGGTTATGGAGCCAGGTATTGGATTAACAGATATACCATGTTGGATATTTCTCGTTTGTTGCAAGATAAATCAATGACGATAACTGCTATATCAGATATGTTTGATTTTTCATCGCCTGCATATTTTTCTCGTTATGTACAAAATAATTTGGGAATGAGCCCTACGGATATTCGAAAATAAAAAATACTTTTTCCTCGGGAGTAGTATTCGGAAAAAATCATAACAATTACAGAGAATTTTATAACAACATTGAAAGTTTGGGTATTTATTTTTGCGATAAATACTTAAACTTTTTTGTTATGAAACATATTGTAATCTTATTCATGTCGTTATTTATAGCCTTTGGATCTAAGGCGCAAGAAAATAAACGCGAGTATACTCCGGAAGAACAAGAGATGATAGCTCTCTCGAAAACGAAGTGGGATTGGATGTCTGAAAAGAATGTAGAAAAGTTGTCTGAACTTTTCCATGAAAATTCTCAATTTGTACATATGGGCGGTTATTGGGGGAAGGAACAGGAATTGCGTACCATCGAATTGGGTAATATCTGGTATAAAAAAGCAGAGATTCATAGTGTAGAAGTCAAATTTTCTGCCGGTATCGCTACCGTATATAGTCGGATTCATTTAAATTCCGTTGTAGGCGGTAATGATGTTAGATTTCCGTTTATTGTAACCGAAGTATTTATTCAAGAAGATGGACGTTGGCAATTGTCTTCGTTGGTATTTACTCGGACTATGGGAGAATAAGTTTCCGGATGTTTTGTTTTAACAGCGAGAAAGAATATGAAAGCGTTTATTGTTAAATTATTTATGATCTTTGTGTTCATTTCGCCTGCCCCAAGTCTTTGGGCGCAAAAGACAGATGCATTTGGAGTTCCTTATGTTAAGTTGAATAATGGGTATGAATATCCTCGATTTGGTCTCGGAACATTCAATGTGCCAGATGATGATACGGCATATGATGCGGTATCGTATGCGTTGAAATGCGGTTATCGTCATTTTGATACGGCTCATGCTTACAAGGTGGAGCGAGGTGTCGGTAGGGCGATAAATAACAGCGATATACCTCGTGAAGAAATATGGGTGGTAAGTAAATTGTGGCCGACAGAATATGGCGAAGGTAAGACGCTCGAAGCTATCGATAAGATGCTTGATCGTTTGCAACTGGATTATATAGATTTACTTTATCTGCATCAGCCTTTCGGAGATTTTACGGGTGCTTGGAAAGATATGGAGAAAGCTGTAAAAATGGGAAAAGTTCGTTGTTTGGGTATTAGCAACTTTGATGCGAGCGATGAGCTGTTCCAAAAAATAGTAGATAATGTAGAGATTAAACCGGTAACGATGCAAATAGAATGCCACCCGTATGCACAACGGGTAGAGTGGCGTGAAAAGTGTGCGAAATATGGTATTCAGGTAGAATGTTGGTTCCCTCTTGGCGGGGCGCAGAGCAACGGTTTGTTGTTGCGCGATCCGGTAATTGCAAAAATTGCGAAATTTCACAAAAAAAGTCCTGCTCAGGTTATCATTCGTTGGCATATACAAGAGGGGTTATCTGTTATTCCGGGAGCGATCAGGCATGATTATATCAAAGAAAATATCAATACGTTCGATTTTGAATTGAGTAAAGATGATATGGAGAAGATACGTGCCTTGAATAAAGAAGCCCGTTTCTTTAAGATGGATTATGAACAAGCGGAACAATTTATACTGAATTGGAAAATGGATGATTAGTGTAGTTTTAGATTTAAAGATTATGGAACAAAGTAGATCGGAACATATTCAACGAGAACGTATTACTGTAATAGATGCTTTGCGGGGATTTGCTCTTTTAGGGGTAGTATTGGTACATATGCAGCAGCATTACAGTATCTTTAATTTCGGAGTTTCTGAGCCAGTCGTTCCTTTATTCCCCGCTATGGATGAGTGGGTGTCGTGGCTGACTCAAAATGTGTTGATGGGAAAATTTATCAATATTTTTGCCTTTTTATTTGGTATGAGTTTCTTTATCCAGATGGATCGCGCTGCTCAAAAGGGAGAGGATTTTAGAAATCGTTTTACTTGGCGTATGGTTGTTCTCTTTATTATCGGTGTTGTCGGATCGGCATTCTATACAGGAGACATTTTGTCTATTTACGCATTTTTCGGATTGATTTTGGTGTTGCTCTATCCTTTGAAGAATTGGGCGTTATTACTTGTCGCCTGTTTAATTCTTGCCGGTGCTCCGCGATGGATTTCTATTGGTTATGATAAATTGAAAAATCCTCAACGGATGGAAATGTCTGCAGACCTACAATCTCGTTTGTCATCAAGTCAAATGCAAAATGCACTTCGCGTACAGCCGGAATCAACGGCTTCGAATGCTGCTTCTACGGCAAATAATGAGATTTCACGGCCGCACCGTCTGCAAGACTTTCGTCCTCAGGAGCAGCCAGAACCCTCTTTCTGGCATTCTGTACGTAATAATTTGACGAATGGAAGAGAAAATACATTGAACTATCAATTTAATCAAGGCGGTCGCGGTTACTTGACTTTTGCTCTTTTTATATTGGGATTAGTTGTAGGCCGTATTCGTTTTTTTGAAACGGTACATCTCCATAGACGTCGAAATGCGATACTTTTCGCCGGATTTTCTTTGGGAGTGGCTTTGCTTAATTGCATTATTAGGTCTTTGCCGCAGGAACAGGGATTTTTTATGAGAGGAATGCCTTCTACAATATCTTTGGTACGCATGAGCCTCAATGATATAAATATGGTTCTGTTTTCTGCCGCCATTACAATGGGGTTTGTCGTGCTGTATCATGTTAGAGGTATCGGTAGATGTCTGGATATTTTATCTCCTTATGGCCGTATGGGACTTACAAATTATGAAATGCAAGGAGTGGTAGGTTCCATTGTTTTTTCATTGTGGGGATTTGGTTCTGTTTTCGGGACATGGCATGCAACGGAGTTATTTTTGTTGGGAATAGCGGTATATGCTTCACAGATCGTGTTTAGTGCAGTGTGGCTTAAATACTTTAAATACGGACCTTTGGAGTGGTTATGGCGTTCGGCCACATATTTAAAATGGCAGCCGTTTCGTAAATAAAGAAAGGATATAGCATTGTGTAAAAAAAGGACTGTCTGACAAGTCTTATTTTAACGGCTTCACCTCCGCCGGAGTACACTCTGACAGGGGTGATTTCCAATTTCCGGGACTTGTTAGACAGTTCTTTTTTCTACCATAAAGACATTTGTGCGGGGTCAGGTCTGTTTTGTTCTGCTTTCTGGCGGGCAACCTCTTCCTCTTCCTCTTTTTTGCGAGCGCGCTCGGCAGCTTTGCGTTGTTCAATTTCTTCGGGTGTATCGGGTTTAGGAGGTACTAACCAGTTATCATTATCTAATTCTATCGGTTTGATAGAGATTGTTGCGTTTTTTTTAGATTCAATTTCATGTTGCTGTTTTTTTAACGACATGATCTCCTCGTTAAATTCTGTCGTTTGTTTTTTTAGTTTCTTTTTCAGTTTGGAAATTTCGTTTTGCAATGTAGTGCGGTCTTCGGCATTACGGGCAATTTGTGTTAGAAGATCTTTATGCTGGCTTTTAGCGGTATCGTATAAATTACGGATATTATTTAATTCTTGTTGCAATTGTTGCATTTTTTCAGTATCAACTTCTATTTTTTTGTTGTCATGTTTGCTTCGTAGAGTTTCGAGCGTACCGGATAATTCTTCGATGCGGCTTACCAGTTCTTCTTTTTCGCCCATCGCTTTTCGTAGTTGGGCGTGTAGTCCTTGCTGAACGGATAAAAGACGTTGAACTTCACTATTTAAAGATGTATTTTTTTGTTTTTCAGAGATAAGGTCTTGTTGTATATTTGCTGTATTTTCTATTGATGAGTCTGAACTATTTTGTATCGTTTTTTCTAAAATCTGAATTTTAGAGCGGGCTTCTTGCAGTTGTTGTTTATAGTCGGTTAGTTCCTTTTGTAGAGCGACGGATTGTTCGGAGTCGTTTTTGGTAACGGTTTCCGTACGAGAAAGACGTTTATGCAACTCTTCTTTTGCCCGTTGTATAGAATCTTTTTCTTTTTCTAATTTATTTATGCGGTTTTCCATTTCTTGCACTTTATCGGCCAATGTGCGGCGTTGACGCTCTGAACTGAGTTGTTGGCGTTGTATATCTTCTTTTGATTGTTCCGCATCATGCAGGCGTGCCGATAGAGAGTCTGCGCGTACCGA
>JAFUKV010000221.1 GCA_017467745.1 Bacteroidaceae bacterium
CGACGTGTGCTTTACTCTATTTGTTAGATAAGGTAGTCGAAGACCTCAGAAAGCAAATAACAGTTTAGTCCACTTTTTTTATGCCTACACCAGAACAATTCCATGAACTTACAGCGAAGCTGAAAATCCTTGTCTAAAAAGACAAGGAACAGCGAATTCTTGCGGAGGCATCATTGGTAAACAGCCAACTCGACGCCCTCGCAAAAATCAAAGCACTCTACCCGCATGAGGTTGATAAGAATTACAACAGATATGTTGTGCCCTTTTTAGATCGCTATGCTTTTCTGAAACGGCCGTCATGCTTAGCTATTATTAAAAAGCATGCTTACGAGCCTGCGCATACATTATATCTCGCTCATCTGTTCGAATCCAACAAGGCTATTTTATCGGCATTAATAAAATCTGCGGAATGTTTATCCGGCAAAGACGAATTGTTACAACACATTCAGGCCAGTGAAACGTATCAGGTGAAAGCCGAGGAGCAGATCAAAGACTGCGGAAAAATTACGGGCCGGATTCCCGATCTGACAATTACGGATGAACGGAACCGGTGGGTGTTAATTATCGAGAATATAATCGAAAGCCGCTTTTCGGACGGGCGTATCGGGAAAAATCAAATCGACGATTATCGGATTTATGCAGAACGGACATTCCCTGCATACGAAAGGTATTATTTGACCGTCAGCTATTCGGACTGCAACCGAAAAGATGCATTGGATAACCAGTGGGGCTATTGCGATTACTGTTCCGTATTTAACGCTATCATCCGGTACGAGCCATTGGATCGTATTGCAGAAGATTATTTAACGGCTTTGATGCAGTTGTTATGCAACGGGTCGCACAAGCGGATACAAAAGCCGGATACGGAACAAATACCCCGACAATTAGTTAGCATATATCAGTTTTACACGAACGTAATCACCCAATTAAAAATATCGCCTTATGAACAAATTGACACAATTAACCAATGAATGTCTGGCAAATATGCCGATGCTTGCCGACGCTATTTGCCACACGACGAATGTCATAGGAGAAATCCTCGAATCGTATTACGACAAGGTTAAAAATCGAGTTCAACAATTTTTGAACGACAAGCCGGAATTGAAATATGAAATTGACGAACGGAATTCCGAGCAACTCTCAATTTCTCTATTCCCGTATATAAAGGCAAAAGGACGGAAACGAATATTGAATAACGAGGTCAGTATCTATACCTCATTAATATTTTACAACCAATTCCGGAGAAAGATTGTTAATGAATTTTTGGTGGAAATCGGCTATTTAATGTCCGGCAATCAAGAAAATATCATTTACTTCAATTTAACTGTTGGAGAAATGAATCCCGATATATCCGTGTTCAACAAAATCACAACGAATATCGAAAAGGAGCTGATAGAAAAATGGGATATTCAAATCGAAGATAAATTTATCGAACTGCATATCGTTCCCGATCAAAATTTAACCGAGGAAACAATAGAGAACTGTTTCAATGATTTCATGGCACACATCTTAAATCCACTATTAACCGATCTAAATTAGAAACCCTATGAAAAGATTTATTCTTATCCTCGTTGCGCTTTTGGTAGTAGCTACCGGATTCGCACAACCCAAGAAAGTCAATCTCGACATTAAGTCACTGAAAGAACTTGTCGGTACGGCTGACCGCGTAAAGATGAATGAAGTTCTCAAGTACCAATCTACTCTCGACAGCGGAGAGGATGTTTTCCAAGGCTTCAACGAGTACGAACAACTGTTGTTAGCGTATCGTTGTCGCTTTAACAAAAATGAGATACTGTGGAATATTGAGTTTGGAACTCCTTATCCGTTCGGTTATCACTTGGACCTTACGGTGGAACACGGTGTTAAACCGTATGTTAAAGAAAATCCCTACGAAGGTCTGCCAACATTCTTTAAGTACAAATGGGATGGCCGTGAAATTATCATCGACTGCATGAAACAAACTGTAATAGTCAGTAAGCCCGATGCCCGCTAAAAAATTAGAGGGCTAACAATTCGGCCTAACATTTTCGATATATATAAAGGCGATCTTTCGGGATCGCTTTTATTGTTACTTTTCCAATGTTCTGTAATTACACTTATCGAACATTCAAGATGTTTTATTTTGTTCTCAGAGTTGCTTTTCTTATTTTTGAAATAAAATATTTAGCATGTATAATATAAGAACAATAGAGCGTGAGGTATTAGAGAAATTGAGGCTTTTATTTGGGGCGATTGGGTTCAGTGTAGAATTGCCTTCATTTGCAAATTCAAAATGGTTTCCGGATTTTGTTGTTAGCAAGAGGTATGCGAAAGAATCTTATAAAATAGGCGTGGAGTTAAAAACGTATAAAAAGGCGGATAGAACTTTATCGGATGTTATTCGCCAATTAATAATGCGTGTGGAGAATGATGTTTCGTTTGATAAATTAGTATTGTTGTTGGATGATTCTCAAATGTCAAAACGAGAACGAGATAGATTATTATTATCCAATATTAATCTTCTGCGAAATCCTACAAAAACAGAAATAAAATTTTTATCCGAATTAGAACAATGGGTTGACGAAATAAAAATTATCAACAGCAAAGAGTTCGAAAAGGATTCAGTAATGATTTTGTTTAAAAATCTCTGTTCTCAACTCATCTATAAGATTTTAGAGCATCCTGATGCATTGCAAGCCTTAGAGTGGAGAGATCTTGAACGAGTCCTTGCGGAAATTTTCGAAAAAATGAATTTTAACGTGACTTTAACGCCATGTAGCAAAGATGGAGGGAAAGATATTATTTTGGATTGTGAAGTAGATTCTATAAAAAAACATTTCATTATTGAGGTA
>JAFUKV010000222.1 GCA_017467745.1 Bacteroidaceae bacterium
GGCGGAAAAGCCCGCCGCTTGTACCGCTTCTACAATAGTTTGCGGCGACAAATCTGAGGTTACCGAAAGCACTCGGTCGGCCGTTGTCAGGTCGATAGACCACTGTTCGGCCGACAATATGTTATTCAACTTAGCAGCTATTTGCGCCACACAACCGCCGCACTTGGCGTTAGTTTTAAAATACATTGTTTTCATACGTAATAATATTTTATAAAATTACTCGTTTTAATCGTAAACTGTTCAATACTACCGATACGGAACTGAACGCCATCGCCGCGCCGGCAATCATCGGATTCAGCAAAAATCCGCAAACGGGAAATAAAATTCCGGCGGCGATAGGAATTCCTATCAAATTATATATAAATGCCCAAAACAAATTCTGACGAATACACTTTACCGTCGCTTTGGAAAGCGCGAACGCTTTTGGCAGCAACATTAAATCGGAAGTAATCAACGTCATCATGGCTACGCTCATCGCCACATCCGTACCTTTTCCCATAGCGATGCTGACATCGGCGGCAGCCAAAGCCTGCGAGTCGTTAATACCATCGCCCACCATCGCTACTACCCGGCCTTCTTTTTGCAGCGCCCTTACATAATCTTCTTTATCTGACGGTAATGCAGACGCCCGCACCTTATTTATTCCGGCTTGCCGCGCGATAGCTTGTGCCGTCCGTTCATTGTCTCCCGTCAACATACACGTTTCTACCCCCATCTCTTTCAACCGGGATATAGCCTCGACAGATGTAAGCTTTATCGGATCTGAAACGGCCGCTAATGCCAATATCTTATGCGTATCGCCAAATATAACGATACTTTTGCCCTCATCTTGCCACTGTTTTATCATGTCTTTCACGTCGTCTACCGTTATATTTTGTTCGGACAGCAACGTTTCGTTTCCCGACCAATACCGTTCCTGACCGCAACGGAAAACAATGCCCTTACCCGAAACAGCTTCAAAATCTTCAATCGCCTCCTCTCTGAAATACGAAAGCAAAGAATTCGATTCAAGATACTCCGTTACGGCCTCCGCCAACGGATGCTCCGACATCTGTTCCGCCCTGTACAAAAGCGGCATCGCCATATCCGCCTCACGCCCCATACGAATCATTTGCACAACAGAGGGGCGGCCTTTGGTAAGCGTTCCCGTTTTATCGAACACAACCGTATCTACACGTTTCATCTCTTCAAGGGCAAGAGCCTCTTTGATAAGTATATGGTTCTCGGCGCCTTTGCCGATACCTACCATCAACGCCGTAGGCGTGGCCAATCCCAATGCGCACGGACAAGCGATAACCAATACCGATACAGCCGAAAGTAACGCGTATGAAAAATAAGTTGTTCCGCCGATTGCCATCCATAAAACAAATGTAAGAACAGCAACACCGATTACCGTCGGCACAAAGATGTTGGAAACCTTATCTACCAATCTTTGTACAGGAGCTTTACTTCCCTGCGCCTCTTGTACCATACGGATGATTTGCGCCAACAACGTATCTGCTCCCACTTCGGTAGCACGAAAATTAAACGCCCCTTTCTGGTTTATGGTTCCGGCATACACTTTACTGTCCGGCTCTTTTTCCACCGCAATAGGTTCGCCGGTTATCATGCTTTCGTCAACAAACGAGCCGCCTTCCGTCAATACGCCGTCTACCGGAATTTTTTCTCCCGGCCGAACACTGATAATCATATCTTTTTTCAATAGAGATACGGGGATTATTTTTAACCCGTCAGCCGTTACCACACGGGCTTTACGTGCCTGCAAACCCATCAGTTTCTTCAACGCCTCCGTCGTACTGCCTTTCGCCTTCTCTTCCATCAATTTGCCTAACAATACAAAAGCGATAATAATATCCACCGCCTCGTAATATACGTGAGGTTCTATATTCTGCCTTATCCAAAATTCAGGATAAACGGTATTGAACAAACTAAACAGAAACGCGATAGAGGTGCTGAGCGCGACTAACGTATCCATATTGGCACGGAAACGCAACATTTGTTTGAACCCGCTCATGTAGAACGACCGCCCGAATATCAGCATAACAGGCAACGTTAGTCCGAGCATAATCCAATTGGCGTGCTCTACATCCATGAACACCATAGACAACAAAAACACCGGTATTGAAAAAAGCCATGCGCCGACGGTGCGGAGCTTCATTTGGGTATAATGCCGTTTTTGCGCTTTTTCTTGTTTCTCAAAGCTGTTTTCTTCTTCTATTATCAAATCATATCCCAATTTCTGTACCTCTTTCTTCAATGTTTCGGGCGTAATCTTGTCTTTATCGAAATCTACATACAATACGTTCAAAGCCAGATTTACATCCGCCTTTTCTATTCCCTGCAAATTCCGGACGCCCTTCTCCACCGCTTGCGCGCAAGCTGCGCAGTGCATATCGAGCACAGGATATATTTTAGAAACAACCTTTCCCATTTTCTTTATTTAATTTGATTCTACATAAGCATACAAAAGTAAAACTTATCCGCATCATATTCTATTTATCTACAAGAAAAAACACTCAATATCTGTAATCGGTTCAAAAAGAGGCCTCGCTCAACGGAAACCGAGACGCTTCTTTTTTCTTTCCTCTCTCTTCGGTCAATGCCGGCAACGGCTCTGTATAACAGACGTAATTACCGATACAACGGGTTATCAGCACATCGTCGTGATGTCCGTCCATCGCCCCGAAGCTACCATTCGGTTTCTTCTCGAATACATCGTGTTCATAGCAGGCCAGCATGTCGCGTTCAATATATCCATCCTCACGCAACATATTGATTTGATGATTGATGACAAGTGTTTTGGTAGACCTGTTCATGTGGAATCCCCAACGAGACGGGGGACTTGCCCGAACCTGTCCGGTAGGCGCTCTCGCATACAGCCTATCGTAAACGGAAGCAATCGTATCGAGAATGTATTCGGAATGCTCGCCATCGGTATTTTCCGTTTCAAGGGTGTTGCTCTCTATCACCAACAAAGAACGATGATAAAAAGAGGCTATCTGAACGGCTTTCCACGCCAACAAATCATGGTCGATATGTCCCCGCCACTGCGCCACGACCTCCGGAACACCCCCGTACATCATCCAATAACGGTCGAACACCACAATGACCGAATAATCGGCTTTTTCGGAACGGCCTCCAATATCGACCACCGTAACGTAACGGTTCCGAATGTTATTCGCGTCGGGAGGTTTCGCCCAAACGGACAACAACCCGCCTTGCTCTGCGCTGAGTCTCAAATCGGTCAACGCCTCTTTTCCGCACATGCTTTTTCCGTAAACCTCTCCGACAAATTCTGGCTCAACGCAGTTTTTGCGTAAACGTTGCACTTGCTTCACATCGAACACCCGTTCGCCCGAATAGGTAAAAGCCTCTACGTCGTCCGACGGATATTCGGCCATCATATCCGCATGTTCCGAATACTCTTTTCGCTTTTGCCGATACCAGTGTATCGCTTCGAGCGTCGCCCCCCGCTCCCATAAGAAATACTCGTAGTCGTTCATCGTTTTGATAAAACTTTCGTAGTTGCCTACCGGAGATGAATACATGTCTATCTCGTACCACGGAACGAACACGAATTGTTTGTCGCTTTCTCCCCGTTTAGCCCGCTCACACTCCCGATGGAAATAGTTTCCTGTTCCGTTTGCCGTACTTTCCAATACAACAACGGAATAAGGCAGCAACGCCACAGATCCGCAGACGGAACGAATCAACTGTTCGGGAGATTTTTGGCGGGTAGACGGCCAAAACGCCACTTCCGACAGGTGCGCCATAGCGGCGTCCGCTCCTCGTATCGATTCGGGCGTCTCCGCCGACCCGATAGTTACCCGGCATCCGGTATGTTTTATTACGGATGTATTGGTGCTACGCTCGTAAGGTTGAAATTTAGCCGGTTCGTCCGTTCCCAATAACCACGTAGGATAATTCTCTAATAATTTGGCATACATCCCTTTGATATTGGCTGCACTGTCTTTCAGATGCGCGCAAATCACACTGTTCCAATTACGGCGGTGTACCAACTGAATCCACGCCATATACATTTGAATAAATGTCGATCCGCCCCATTGACGGGCTTTCAAAAGAATTGCCCGAACCGGTTTTTCTTGCTCTCTCATCTCCTCAAACACACGTAACAACCGGCGTTGCGGACGGTTTAATATAAAAGGGATATCTTTGTCGCTTTGTTTATCTTTTATCACGGCGAACATGGACGCCCAAAATTCAAAATCGTAACGGATGCGGATTTCTACTATTTTCTTCCAAATTTGCTCGAAAACCCACTCTTCGTCCGATTGGTCAAATATCCCTGACATATATTCGCCAATGGAACCGCAATGGAGTAACCGACGTATCAACTCTACTTCTTCCGCCATTTTTTTCGGAATATACTGTCGGATGATAGGAGCATCAGATAACGAGAGCAGAACTCTGTCTTTCCCGCAACACCCTTCTCCCGTAACCGGATTGTACGGCGCCGATATAAGGGATAACCGACGGGCATTTTCTTTTATTATGTTTTCTATATCAACATTTTCCATTCTTTATTTTTTACGGCAAAAAAATGGAAAATTCTCCTGCTATTGATGTTATAACGAAACGCCAACATGTGAAAAAAACAAATGATTTATTTTGTGTTTCATAAATGCAATCACTTTTCTTTTGTCGACCGCACAAAAGAAAAGTTCCAAAAGAAAAATCCGCCGTTGACTTTTTGCTTGGTCGGATTACGGACTTGCTGCGCGCGGAGGCTGCGGAACTCGTCGGGGTTTGCCCTCATATTAGGATTACTGCAATGTTTCGTACTGAAACTTTGCCCCTCCTCAAACATCCTCGCTATATTTCCGCTCTCTGCTTCGTCCGTTATCCGGCAAAAAGAGACGGTATAACCTCCGGTGGTTGAAATGGTGGTTTTATTGATGAATTGTTTTATGATACTTATAAACCGAGTGGCCTCCGTTTTAAAATGGTTAAAAATCTTTTATGGAATAGCGTAAAAATAAAAAAGTAGCGCATTTCTAATGCGCTACAATAATTTATAGAGATTGCTACAAGAATAAAGAAAGTTTATTCTGACTTTAAATGTTTTACAGGATTGCTATTTGCTGTATTCCATGACTTTATAATAGTACAAATACACACCGACGCAAAAATGACAAATCCGGCAGATGCGTAAAGCACCCAAGAAACCTCCGTTTTATATGCAAATTGTTCAAGCCAATATTGAACGATGGGAACGGCAATGATGCTTCCGGTTATAACGGCGGGAACAAGAGCAAGGACAATATCGGACAACATGATTTTCAATATATCCGAAACCGATGCTCCGTTTACTTTCCGGATAGCAATTTCTTTGGTTTTTCTTGTTATCTCGTTATCAATATATACAAACAGTCCGATAAATACAATAATGAAAATAACCAAAGCTGTATATCCGATAACGTTTCTGAATTGACGCGCCGGTTCATAACTGCTCCGCAAGACGTCCGATTGTACCGTAAAGCCAATATCGTTGTCCGCTACTAATTCGGCAAGCCGGCTATTGAGTTGTTTCAACCGTTCGGGGGTAATCTCGGACAATCGCACAAATAAAATACCATTTTTCATGGGCACTTTTCCGAAAACCAACAGCGGCTGTATTTCCGAATAGAGCGAAGCGAACGAATAATCTGCCGTTACCCCGACAATCTTACCTCGTTTTTCATAATGTAATGGCGTTTTTCCGATGATACTTTCGTTAGGACTATATTTTTTGGCGAACGTTTCGTTTACCAACATTTCGCCTTCTCCTTGCAGATTACGGCCTTCTA
>JAFUKV010000223.1 GCA_017467745.1 Bacteroidaceae bacterium
AAATACAATCGCTTCCCATCATCGGAAGAGAGTGGGAGTACCGATTCTATATAGATGTATCATTCGATAACTTCAACCGTTACCGTCAATCACTCGAAGCAATCAAACCGTTAATAAAAGATTTCAAAATATTAGGCGAATATGCAGAAGCACCCTACAACCTCGAAAATACAACCCGCTAATCGGGTCAACAGCGTCAGCGAATATTATTTTTCCAAAAAACTGAAAGAGATTGCCGCACTAAACGCTGCGGGGAAAGATATTATCAGTTTGGGCATCGGAAGCCCGGATAAGCCCCCTCACGCCAATACGATAGAGACGCTTTGTGCTGACAGCCGTAAACCGGACACACATGGATACCAGCCCTACGTAGGGATACCCGAACTGAGACTAGCGTTTGCCGAATGGTATAAAAAATGGTATGGAGTAGAACTGGATCCCCATAAAGAAATACAACCTCTAATAGGTTCGAAAGAAGGTATTCTGCACATCTCGCTCGCATTTTTAAATCCCGGCGACGGCGTATTGGTTCCCAATCCGGGATATCCGACATACAGTGCCGTAAGCAAATTAGCAGAGGCAAACGTCATTGCTTATGACTTATGCGAAACAAACGGATGGCAACCTGATTTTGAAACGTTAGAAAAACTTGATTTAAGCAACGTAAAATTAATGTGGGTAAACTATCCCAATATGCCGACAGGCACGAACGCTTCGATAGAGCTATTTCAGAAATTAGTCGATTTCGGAAAACGCCACGACATTATCATCATAAACGACAATCCGTACAGCTTCATTTTAAACGATACGCCTTTAAGCATATTGAGCATAGAAGGCGCCAAAGACATCTGCATAGAAATGAACTCCATGAGTAAAGCCCATAATATGCCGGGTTGGCGTATCGGAATGTTAGCTGCCAACGCTCAATTTGTCGAATGGATTTTACGGGTAAAGAGTAACATCGACTCCGGTATGTTCCGTCCTTTGCAAACCGCAGCAGTAACAGCTTTAAACAGCCCCAAAGAGTGGTACGACGACATGAACCGGATTTACCGCAAAAGGCGTACAATTGCCGAAAAAATAGCCAACGCGCTCAAATGTACATTCGATAAAAACCAAGTAGGCATGTTTCTTTGGGCAAAAATACCCGATAATATTACCAACAGCGGAGCGCTGGCCGACAAAGTACTGTATGACGCCCGTGTATTTATCACACCCGGATTTATTTTCGGGAACAACGGCAAACGTTATGTCCGTATCTCGCTTTGCGCTACCGAAGAGAAACTGAATGAAGCATTACAACGTATTCAAGAAAATATAAACTAAAACAACTTATAACAATGATGGAATTTTTACCTATCGATTTAGCAGGAGTAGACACAAAACGTCCTCTTGTCATTGCCGGCCCTTGCAGTGCCGAAACAGAAGAACAAGTATTATCTACCGCTAAGGACTTAGCATCAAAAGGAATAAAAATATTCCGTGCCGGAATTTGGAAACCACGTACTAAACCCGGAGGTTTTGAAGGCGTAGGCAGCGAAGGTTTACCTTGGTTGAAAAGAGTAAAAGAAGAAACCGGTATGTACACAGCAACCGAAGTGGCAACAGAACGTCACGTATTCGAAGCTCTGAAACACGGCGTAGACCTGCTTTGGATCGGCGCACGTACCTCTGCAAATCCGTTTGCCGTTCAAGAAATAGCCGATGCTTTAAAAGGCGTAGACATTCCCGTATTAATTAAGAATCCTGTCAATCCTGACCTCGAATTATGGATCGGAGCCGTAGAACGTATCTATAATGCCGGCATCCGCCATCTGGGTGTCATTCACCGCGGGTTCAGTTCATACGATAAGAAATTGTACCGCAATCTTCCGCAATGGCATATTCCTATCGAATTACGCCGCCGACTGCCTAATCTTCCTATTATTTGCGACCCCAGTCACATCGGCGGAAAACGAGAATTAGTCGCTCCGCTCAGCCAACAAGCTATGGATCTCGGCTTCGATGGATTGATTGTTGAATCGCACTGCAACCCGGATTGCGCATGGAGCGATAAAACCCAACAAGTAACACCAGATGTATTAGATTACATTTTGAATATGCTTGTTATCCGCGAAACGAACCAAACAACTGAAAATCTGACGGAACTCCGCAAACAAATAGACGAGTTGGACGAACAACTATTGGAACTGTTATCAAAGCGGATGCGTATTTCCCGAGAAATAGGTCAATATAAAAAAGAACATAACATGCCTGTACTACAAACCGTCCGTTACGATGAGATTCTTAATAAACGGGTATCGCAAGCCGTAGGGTTAGACATGTCTGACGATTTTATGAAAAGCGTATTGGAATCTATCCACGAAGAGTCGGTTAGA
>JAFUKV010000224.1 GCA_017467745.1 Bacteroidaceae bacterium
AATCTATGTCGCTTTTTGCGTTTAAACATTCATTTATTAAATTTGCATCGAAGCGTTAAACAGAAAAGCATTAAAAGATACTTTATAGTTTAAACAAAAACGTAAACTATTTTGTTTATTATAATGAATTTGACAAAATATTGCGTATGTGAACAAACATTTAGGCTTCACAGAGAAATTTAGGTCATTGTTTATTTAAGGTTTATTAGGAAAGAAATAGATATGAAGAAATCGACGATTTGGTTATTGGTGCTGATTATGGCAGCTACTTTTGCCGGATTGCTCTATTTGCAAATAAGCTATATGGATAATATAGTAAAAATGCGAGAAGATCAATTTAGCGAAATCGTCAAAAGATGTCTTTGGTCGGTAAGCAGAAGTCTCGAAAAAGAAGAAACGAAAAAATATTTGATAGAAGATTTACAAGACCAAATACGATATAATAATGAAATAGAGGGTTATTCTACCACGACTGAACCAACGGTCGACAGTTCTTCTGAATCGACCAATTCCAAAGTGAATCTTTCACTTAAACACGGAGGCAATACAATTGCTTCGTCATTTCAAGAGATACAAGAAACGCTGGAAAGAAGAGTTCTATATCAGCGTTATTTATTGGACGAATTGACATTGGAAATATTACGGACCTCCAATACACGCCCTATTACCGAACGGGTAGATATTCGGAAAGCGGAAATGTATTTAAGGCAAGAGTTGCAAAACAATGGCCTAAATGTACCTTTCCAACTTGCCATTTCCAACAATGAGGGTGCTATAATCGTCAAATCTCCCGATTATCAACCGAAAAATAAAGTAAATTTATTTACACAGCAACTGTTTCCGAACGATAATTCGACATATAAATTAGATGTATATTTTCCGACAAGGCCGAATTATATATACAGCACCATGAAAATTTTCATCCCGTCTTTTTTCTTTACATTGGTGCTGTTAATTACATTTTTGTTTACAATCGTAACGGCATTCCGCCAAAAACGTCTGACGGAAATGAAATCGGACTTTATAAACAATATGACGCACGAATTCAAGACGCCTATATCTACCATATCGTTAGCAGCCCAAATGCTGAACGACCCCGCCGTATCGAAAAGCCCCCAAATGTTTCAACACATTTCGGGCGTCATTAACGACGAAACCAAACGATTGAGATTTCAGGTAGAAAAAGTATTGCAGATGTCGATGTTCGAACGTCAAAAAACAATGCTAAAATTAACGAGCGTAGATGTAAATGACCTCGTTCTTACGGTAGCCACCACATTCAAACTAAAAGTTGAAAAGTTCGGCGGAACAATAGAAACAGATTTATCGGCTACCGAAGCAATGGTAACAGTAGACGAAATGCACTTTACCAACGTTATATTCAATTTATTGGATAATGCCGTAAAATATAGCAAAGAAGGCCGACCTATCGCCCTGTTTATCAAAACATGGAATAAAGGAGATAAAATAGAAATCTCTATTCAAGACAATGGTATAGGCATTAAAAAAGACGATTTAAAGAAAATATTCGATAAATTCTACCGTGTATCGACCGGTAATGTACACAACATCAAAGGATTTGGTCTTGGATTAGCATACGTAAACAAAATAGTTCACGAGCTGAAAGGTTCTATACGGGTAGAAAGCGAATATGAAGTGGGAACAAAATTTATAATTACTTTACCTCTAATAAAAAACTAAGAATTATGGAAGAAAGACTACATGTATTATTATGCGAAGATGATGAAAATCTTGGCATGTTATTAAGAGAATATTTGCAAGCAAAAGGGTTTGCAGCAGACCTTTTCTCTGATGGAGAAAGCGGATACAAAGCTTTTTTAAAAGGCAAATACGACTTGTGTGTATTAGATGTAATGATGCCTAAAAAAGACGGTTTTACATTAGCACAAGAAATCCGCGCTATAAATAGCGAAGTACCTATTGTTTTCTTAACGGCAAAAACGTTGAAAGAAGATATTCTGGAAGGATTCAAAATCGGTGCGGACGATTACATTACCAAACCTTTCAGCATGGAAGA
>JAFUKV010000225.1 GCA_017467745.1 Bacteroidaceae bacterium
AACGATGCTTACTTAGCTCCCGAGAATGTCGGAATGCCTTTCAACTCTGTCTTTAACGACTACATGATGGTCATTGATGAAATGAACGACATCGGATGGTTCGCTTCTGACCGCTATCAACAGGAAGGAAAATTAATTATTTATCTGTTTATTCCCAACTCTGAAAAAATAGTATATCGAGGTGAAGATCCGGAGATAGCCCGTAGTTTAGCACAGATAACATCTATAAAACAAACGTGGAAACCGGATAACTCATATAAAGAGTTGATAGACCATATCATGAATATACCTCAGGAAGAAGCGATTATTCAGAAAGGCGATTTCGAATTCATTATCAATGACAATACTGTATATATACAGTTAGAAGACTTTAAGAATACGGAAGCCCGCAATTTATATGAAAAAGCGCAAGAGGCTCGAAAAAATCTGAACAGTACGGAACAATCTGTAAATGATTTACGCCGTCGGTACGAAAATGAAAAAGAAAAAAGAGAAAGCCTTGCAAAAGACATTATTACATTAGAGAACAAATTAAAATCTCTCTACGGTGAAGCCGAAAAATACGAGACAGAAGCACGTAATGCAGAAATAAAATCATTGAATAAAAAATAACGAAACATCTCTTATATGGATATTCTGATTATAGGCACATTGTTGGTTGTCGGAATATTTTTGATAATACTCGAAATATTCTTTTTACCCGGTATAACCATTGCAGGAATTGCGTCAATCTTGTTTTTAGCCGGAGCAATTTATTATGCCTTTGCCGAATTAGGAAGTACAGAAGGATTCGTTGTTTTAGCTGTATCTGTAATGGCTGTCATAACAGCCATTATTTGGTTTATGCGTTCCAAAACATTAACAAAAATGTCTCTGCATACCGAGATAGATTCTGTTGCACCTACATTAATAGACTCCCATATAAAGGTCGGTGACACGGGAGTTACCCTATCTCGATTAAATCCTATGGGACAGATAATTATTGGAAACGAAAAGATAGAAGCAAAATCATTGGACGGCTTTATCGATGAAAACCAACCGGTTGTTGTAGAGAAAGTAGAAAACACAAACGTTATTGTAAGATTAAAATAAAAACAATTATAAATCAAATAAATTATGCCAATCGAATTTAGTTTTGTTTTATTAGCTGCCATAATCGTTTTGGTAGTTATATTCTTTTACTTCGTGCCATTCCTATTGTGGATTTCAGCACGAGTATCGGGAGTAAGCATTTCTTTGCTTCAATTATTTCTGATGCGTATCAGAAAAGTACCGCCACAAATTATTGTACGGGCCATGATTGAAGCCCATAAAGCCGGCTTGAAAGAGATTACCCGTGATGAATTAGAAGCCCATTATTTAGCCGGCGGACACGTAGAACGAGTAGTACATGCGCTTGTATCCGCCTCGAAAGCAAACATCATGTTAGGCTTTCAAATGGCTACGGCAATTGACCTTGCCGGACGTGACGTATTTGAAGCTGTGCAAATGTCGGTAAACCCGAAAGTAATAGATACGCCGCCTGTTGCAGCTGTCGCCAAAGACGGTATTCAATTAATTGCAAAAGCTCGTGTTACGGTTCGAGCTAATATCCGACAATTAGTCGGAGGAGCCGGCGAAGATACCATTCTGGCTCGTGTAGGCGAAGGAATTGTTTCATCCATCGGTTCGTCCGAAACACACAAAAGCGTATTGGAAAATCCCGACTCAATTTCCAAATTAGTACTGAAAAAAGGATTGGACTCCGGTACTGCATTTGAAATTTTATCTATCGACATCGCCGACATAGATATAGGGAAAAATATCGGAGCAGAATTACAAATAGACCAAGCGCAAGCAGACAAAAATATTGCACAGGCCAAAGCCGAAGAACGCCGAGCAATGGCTATTGCATTGGAA
>JAFUKV010000226.1 GCA_017467745.1 Bacteroidaceae bacterium
AAGGAGAATTGGTGCAAAATATAAATCCCGATATCAAAGTTGAAATAGAAGGAAATACATTAAGCGTATCACGTCCTTCTAATGATAAAGAACATCGTGCATTACATGGTTTGTATCGTGCTTTGATTCATAATATGGTAGTAGGTGTATCGGAAGGATACAAAAAAGAACTCGAATTAGTAGGGGTTGGTTACCGTGCCGCTAATAACGGACAGGTATTGGAACTTTCACTGGGATATTCGCATAATATCTATTTGAAACTGCCGAAAGAAGTAAAAGTAGAAACAAAATCAGAAAGAAATAAAAACCCGTTGATCCTGTTGGAATCTTGCGATAAACAACTTATAGGACAAATATGTGCAAAGATTCGTTCTTTCCGGAAACCGGAACCTTACAAAGGAAAAGGTATCAAGTTTGTTGGCGAAGTATTACGCAGAAAATCAGGAAAATCGGCTGGTGCTAAATAATTCACGTAAATAGGTATTATCATGATAACTAAGATAGAAAGAAGACAAAAGATAAAACTCCGAATACTTGGAAAAATATCAGTAAAAGCAGAATGTCATCGTATGACTGTGTTCAGAATCAATAAACAAATATATGTACAATTGGTTGACGATTTAGCTGGAAAAACTTTGGTAGCAGCGTCGTCAAGAGGTTTGTCAGGTGCGCCTAAAAAAGAAATTGCCGCCCAAGTAGGCCAAGCAATTGCAAAAAAAGCGCAGGAAGCCGGAATCACGACAGTTGTATTCGACCGTAACGGTTATTTGTATCACGGAAGAGTGAAAGAATTGGCAGATGCTGCCCGTAACGGTGGACTTAAATTTTAATAGAGATGGCAGGAATTAATAATAGAGTTAAATCAACTAACGACCTTGAGTTAAAAGATAGATTGGTTGCAATTAATCGTGTAACCAAAGTAACGAAAGGGGGACGTACTTTTAGTTTCTCTGCAATAGTAGTAGTAGGTAACGAGGACGGAATCGTTGGCTGGGGTTTGGGAAAGGCCAGTGAAGTAACGGCTGCTATCGCAAAAGGCGTAGAAGCCGCAAAGAAAAATTTAATAAAAGTTCCCGTATTAAAAGGTACTATTCCGCATGAGCAATTCGCAAAATTCAGCGGATCGCAAGTGTTTTTGAAACCTGCATCTCATGGTACTGGAGTAAAAGCCGGTGGTGCGATGCGTGCTGTTCTGGAAAGTGTAGGGATTACTGACGTGCTTGCAAAATCGAAAGGTTCGTCAAATCCTCACAACCTTGTAAAAGCTACTTTGGCTGCTTTGAGCGAAATGAGAGACGCCAGTATGGTAGCTCAGAATAGAGGAATTTCTATGGAAAAAGTTTTTAAAGGATAATTCGGGAGGGTCATTAAATGGAAACTATTAAGATAAAACAGATAAGAAGTAGAATTAAATGCCCCGCAGTTCAAAAAAGAACACTTGATGCTTTAAAGCTGACAAAGATGAACCGTGTGGTAGAACACAAGGCTACTCCTCAAATTATGGGTATGATAGCTAAAGTGAGACATTTGATAGCTATTGTAGATTAATTCACCGTACGAAAAAAAATTGCAATATGAATTTAAGTAATTTAAAACCTGCTGAAGGTTCTACAAAAACAAGAAAAAGAATTGGTCGCGGATCAGGTTCTGGTTTAGGTGGAACTTCTACCAGAGGACATAAAGGAGCCAAATCAAGATCCGGTTATTCAAGAAAAATCGGATTTGAAGGTGGGCAGATGCCTTTGCAACGTCGTTTGCCTAAATTTGGTTTTAAAAACATCAACAGAGTAGAATATAAAGCTATTAATATTGAAGTGTTACAGGCTTTGGCAACAGATAAAAAACTAGAAAAAATAGGCCTTGATGTTTTAATAGAAGCTGGCTTTGTTTCAAAAAAACAGTTAGTAAAGATTCTTGGCAAAGGCGAATTGACTGCGAAATTAGAAGTAGAAGCTCACGCTTTCTCTAAAACAGCAGAAGCCGCTATCGTTGCCGCAGGTGGAACAGTAGTTAAACTCTAAATCCATGAGAGCAATAGAAACTATAAAAAATATTTGGAAGATTGAAGATCTGAGAAATCGGATCTTCACTACTATCCTTTTGGTAGCTATCTACCGATTAGGTACATTTGTAGTGCTTCCGGGTATAGATCCGGCCGATTTGACAAAATTACAAGGTCAGACAAGTGGAGGGCTTCTCCAATTATTAGATATGTTTTCCGGAGGTGCATTTTCCAATGCGTCAGTTTTTGCGTTAGGTATTATGCCATATATCTCAGCTTCGATTGTAGTACAACTTTTGGGTATGGCATTACCGTCGTTCCAGAAGTTACAACGGGAAGGCGAAAGTGGAAGACGGAAACTAAATCAATACACTCGTTATCTGACTGTAATAATCTTGTTGATGCAGGCTCCTACCTATATGTTGAATCTGGGTACTCAACTCGCTCCTGTCGGAGCTTCACTTCCGGGTGGAGGATGGTTTATAGTTTCTTCTACCATCATTCTTGCAGCGGGTAGTATGTTTGTGTTGTGGCTTGGAGAACGCATTACCGATAAAGGTGTAGGAAACGGAATCTCGTTTATTATATTAGTGGGTATCATCGCTCGTCTGCCGGAGTCATTAACGCAGGAGTTTATACAAAGAGCTGCGTCGACATCCGGAGGATTGGTTGCCTTCATTGCGGAAATCGTATTTCTGTTATTTGTGATTGCGATGTCTATTTTGTTAGTACAAGGCACACGTAAAGTTCCTGTACAATATGCGAAACGTATTGTTGGCAATAAACAATATGGTGGCGCTAGACAATATATTCCGTTGAAAGTAAATGCCGCAGGAGTAATGCCTATCATTTTTGCTCAGGCAATTATGTTTATTCCTATTACTCTTGTCGGTTTTAATACCGAAAGATCCAGCGCATTTTGGTCTTCGTTCTTAACAGGCTCAGGATTCTGGTATAATGCGATATTCGCATTATTGATTATCTTATTTACTTATTTCTATACGGCTATAACTATCCAGCCTACTCAAATGGCAGAAGATATGAAGAGGAATAACGGATTCATACCGGGTATTAAACCGGGTAAGAAAACCGCCGATTATCTGGATAGCATTATGTCGCGTATAACATTGCCCGGTTCTATATTTTTGGCTATTGTAGCTATATTGCCGGCTTTCGCTCAGATGTTTGGCGTTTCACATGGCTTCGCTCAATTTTTCGGAGGAACATCCTTGTTGATTTTGGTGGGAGTCGTACTTGATACATTACAACAAGTAGAAAGTCATTTGTTGATGCGTCATTATGATGGATTGTTGAAAACTGGAAAAATCAAAGGACGTTCGGGCTCGATTGCTCTCAATTAAAAGTTAGCAGAAAATGATTTATCTTAAAACAGATGAAGAAATAGAGTTGTTGCGTGAAAGTAATCTTTTGGTTGGAAAGACATTAGGCGAAATTGCTAAATGGATTGAACCGGGGATTACTACGCTAAAACTCGATGCTATTGCCGAAGAATTTATTAGAGACCATGACGCTGTTCCGGGTTTTAAAGGATACGCTGGATTTCCGAACACAATATGTGCTTCGGTAAACGACAGGGTGGTACACGGTATTCCTTCTGATTATGAACTTCGGGAGGGAGATATTATTTCTGTTGATTGCGGTGTGGTAAAAAATGGATTTAACGGCGACTCTACTTATACGTTTTGTGTAGGAGATGTAGCCCCAGAAGTATTAGCCTTATTGAAAGCTACCAAAGAATCTCTATACGTTGGTATAGAGCATGCCGTAGCAGGCAAACGTTTGGGGGATATTAGCGAGTCGATTCAGAATTATTGTGAAGCAAGAGGTTATAGTGTTGTCCGAGAATTATGCGGACATGGGGTCGGAAAACATTTGCATGAAGATCCGGAAGTTCCCAATTACGGCCGAAAAGGAACGGGACCGTTATTGAAAAATGGAATGGTTATAGCTATTGAGCCAATGATAAACTTGGGAAAACGCAATATTATTATAGAACGGGATGGATGGACAACTCGTACGCGTGACGGGAAACCATCGGCCCATTTTGAACATACTATTGCTATACGTCCCGGAAAAGCTGATAT
>JAFUKV010000227.1 GCA_017467745.1 Bacteroidaceae bacterium
CAGTCTACCCAAAGAATACACGACAACCGTAAAACTCGCTCCGGAAGGAGGTGGCAATAACCGGCTAAGCAACCTTGCAGGATTGGCAGGTTTAGCCGGTATCAATTTGAACAATGTTTCAGAAAAAGACGGAATAAACAGCAACATATATCCGGATGTTATAGAAAGTACACCTTTTCTTTTAGAATTTATGAATATGACCGTCACAACCAAAGACGGTAAAAACTCATATTCTTTCTACGATTATTTACTGAAAGAACAAAAAAAAGCATGGTGGAAATACATTATGGGAGCTCCCATGCAATTCGTAGGATGGATAGGCAATCTTGGAAAAGAAAAGCCTGCTGTTTCTACCGATTCAATAAACATATTCAATCTTAATCCGGCACAAGTAGCATTTACCACTATTCTTAAAAACCGCATTATGTTTGAACCGGATAAAAAAAGCGGTATCATTTCTATAACTGTCAGAATGCAAGACCCTCTCATCTCTGCCGTCATAGTAGACTCTACCATCAATAAATTACAGCGATACGTTACCAACTATAAAACGCAAAAAGCCCGTTACGACTTATCAATCAATCAACAATTATACGAACAGGCTAAGAAAAATTATTACGATATAGAAGACGAACTTGCTGAAATGAAAGACAGAAACAGAGGACTAAAATCGGAAGTACTGTCAATAAAAATAGAACGTCAACAAAATGAACGAGATTTAGCCTATACTATTTATAACCAAGCCGCTCAACAAGTAGAAATTTCAAAACTGAAATTACAAGAAATTACGCCTATTTACACCGTTCTTGAACCGGCAAGAATCCCCTTTCAAGCTAGTTCTCCTAACAAAAAGATTATTATTTTGGCATTTACATTTTTAGGCGCATTCGGCATCATCGGTTACAGAACGTTACTATACCTATTCACATCTCCTGATAAAAAATACGAAGAACCGATTGCAAACAATAGCGATCCGGTTAAAAATTAATCGTCATCACTTTCGTCTTCGATTTCGAAATCAAAGTCAAAGTCATCTACATAAGTAGGAGTAAGAAATTTTTGAAGTTCGCGTCCCTCTTTTTTAGTGGGTCTACCTGTCCCTTTCGCCCGATTCACGAACCCGTTTATACGAGACAATTCTAAGATTTCGTATTGATCGGGAGTCGTTACGTTTTCCAAAAATTCGGGAACCAACTTAGCACCCATTCTTTTCTCCGTAAGAGCCAGCACCTTGAACGAAAATGTTACAGGCGGCTTACGAACTTGTATTATCTCGCCTACCTTTATCATGCGAGAAGCTTTCACCGGAACGTTTTGTATGGAAACACGCCCCTTTTTACACGCCTCTACCGCAATAGTCCGGGTCTTAAATATCCGAGTTGCCCACAGCCATTTATCAATACGCACCTCATTCTCTTTCGCCGCCATAAAACACTTTCTTTTATTTATTATTGAATTGGTTCATCGTATTTTGTATTCCGCATAAGACAAAACTGCGTATTATTTCCTCCGCTACGTCCAACCTTTGCGGCATCGCTTTCTCCTGTTCATCAGTAAACGAGCCTAATACATAGTCAACTTGTCCACCCTTAGGAAAATCACTCCCGATACCAAACCTCAACCGGGCGTACTGGCTTGTGCCCAATATCTGTTGTATATGTTTCAATCCATTATGCCCTGCATCACTGCCTTTCGGTTTTAAACGCAGAGAGCCAAAAGGTAACGCTAAATCATCTACGACGACCAACAGATTTTCCAATTCGATTTTCTCC
>JAFUKV010000228.1 GCA_017467745.1 Bacteroidaceae bacterium
GGCGTATCGTTATACAATTTCACTTTAATATTTCCTAACGATGTCTCAATCAATACGATTGTCTCTTTCTTACTCTCCATTGTACAATTTTATTGATTTACTAAAATACATAATCCACACAAGAACGATCATCTTTATGCAAAGCTAAAATTTTCACAATCGCCTGATGATCGGGATGTTTTGCATAAACTTCCAAGTCTTCCATTGTATCAACCTCAACTACCAGAGCCAAATCGAACTGCTCCGCCGGATTACAGTTTATGCCGGCTTGTATAGAACGTATAACCGGAATCTTTCCGGCCAATCCGTCAAAAGCAATCTTCAACTCGTGTAATTTTTCGGCCTTTTCTTCTGCCGTTTCAAAACCTTTCAATTTAAATAAAACAATGTGCTTAATCATTTCTTTATCGATTTTGTGTATATTTGTCAAATTGTTTCAGATGCTGTTTTAAATTTATTCAAAAGCTATTTTTCTGACAGCCAAGCAAACTTCAAAACTATTTCTTTATTACAATATGCAAATTTAAGCTATTTATTTCAACATGCCGAAACTTATTTGCATTATATTATTATTTGCATTTGTATCCGGATGCCGGCCGAAAGCAGAAGAAACATCCCCCAAACGAGAGGATTTACCGGATATGTTAGCAACCAAAGAATTACGCGTTCTGACCCTATATAGTTCTACTTCTTATTTTTTATATCGAGGAGAAGAGAGGGGATACGAATTCGAATTAGCCCGGAGATTCGCTCTTTCACAAGGTTTGCACATAAAAGTAATTGTAGCGGAAAACACTTCTAAACTAATAGAAATGTTGGAAAAAGGAGAAGGAGATATAGTTGCATACACGCTACCCGTAACCAACGAACTTAGACAACGGCTCATCTACTGCGGCGAAGAAATCATTACGCAACAAGTTTTAGTACAGCAACGCAATAATAAAGAAAAAATCATTAAAGATGTAACGGAACTGATAGGAAAAGATATTTACGTTGAACATAATTCTAAATTCGATGACAGAATCACTCATTTAAACGAAGAATTAGGGGGCGGCATCAATATCCATAAAATAAATAAAGATACCGTTACCAACGAAGATCTTATTGGTATGGTAGCAGCAGGAGAAATACCATATACTCTTGCCGACGACAATATAGCCCGATTAAATAAAACATATTACAGCAACATAAATATCAGTTTAAAAATCAGTTTTCCGCAACGCTCATCTTGGGCTGTGCGAAAAAATTCCCCGTTATTAGCGGAGGCTGTCGACAAATGGTTTGGTGAAAATCACAACAGCACGGCATATAAAAGTATATTGAAACGTTATTTTGAAAACAGCAAACGTCCTCATACAAAAAAAATTCTTTCCTTATCAAAAGGGCAAATCTCCATATATGACCCGTTATTTAAAAAATACGCGAAAGAGTTAGATTGGGATTGGAGGTTGATAGCATCGCAAGCATACCAAGAATCGCAATTTGATACAACTGCCGTATCTTGGGCAGGCGCACAAGGATTAATGCAACTTATGCCTTCCACCGCCAAAGCATACGGATTGGAGATAGAAAAAATCAAGAATCCCGAAGCAAATTTAAAAGCAGCGATCGAATCTATGAAAGCGTTAAATAAAAGTTTCGCAAAAATAGAAGATCGGAATGAACGTATAAAATTTATTTTAGCTGCTTATAATTCAGGAATCGGGCACATTTACGATGCAATGGAATTAGCAAAGAAATACAACAAAAATCCGCTGATGTGGGATAATAATGTAGCTGAATTCGTTTTACTGAAAAGTAATTCGGAATTTTTTAACGACTCTATTTGCAAATTCGGCTATTTAAGAGGTAGAGAAACGGTAAATTACGTAAAAGAGGTTTTAGATTACTATGATGAATATAAATCGAAAATCAAACAATAATTTCAAATAAACACACATTACAATGAAAAAATTCTATTTATTATTAGTTTCCTTAATTTTTATGGTTCCAACGAACGCACAAAAA
>JAFUKV010000229.1 GCA_017467745.1 Bacteroidaceae bacterium
GACAGGAAGATGTTCCGGAAGATACGGTAGAACACATTTATTTATTGGATATTTGTATAGATACCTTAGATGTTGAAGATTGCATTTTGAAGCCGGGAGAAAATCTTTCTGTGGTATTGACTAAATTGGGCGTATCGGCGGGGAAAATCGATTCGTTGTCTAATTGTTGTAAAGGTGTTTTCGATATTACAAAAATGAAGGCTGGCAATCAATATACATTATTGCGCGATACCTCGTTTACCGATATTCTTTATCTTGTATATCAAGAGAGACCTACACATTATATCGTTTTTGATTTGAGAGATACTTTGCGGGTTTATAATTATCAAAAAGAGATCACCCTTAAATCGAAAATGATGTCGGGCGTTATAACCAGTTCTTTGTGGAATGCGATAAGAGCGGCGGGAAACGACCTTTTGCTGTCTGATCATCTATCTAATATATACGCGTGGCAGATAGACTTTTTCGGAATAGCCAAAGGTGATTGGTTTAAAGTTTTGTACGATCAGGCATGTATAGATGATAGTGTTGAAGTGGAAATTGCCGGTATTCAAGGCGCTATTTTCAATCACATGGGAAAGTCTTATTATGCCATTCCGTTTGCACAAGATACTGCTATTAGTTATTTTGACGAAAACGGACAGAATTTGCAAAAAGCGTTTCTAAAAGCGCCGTTAAAATTTACCCGTATCAGTTCTCGATTCTCAAATGCGCGTCGACATCCGGTTTTGAAAATAGTACGGCCACATCATGGTGTAGATTATGCAGCGCCAGCGGGTACTCCGATTGTTAGTATAGGCGATGGTACGGTTATAAAAAAGGCTTATCAAGGTGGAGGCGGAGGTAATTATTTGGTTATTCGCCATAATTCGGTTTATACTACTACCTATATGCACCTGTCTCGTTTTGCCAAAGGCATAAACGTCGGCAGTAGAGTTCGTCAAGGAGAATTGATAGGGTATGTTGGCAGTACAGGTTTGGCTACGGGGCCTCACCTCGATTTTAGAGTTCATAAAAACGGTTCTCCTGTTAATCCGTTGACGATAGATTCTCCACCGGCAGATTCTATCCGTCCCGAAATGCGCGATAGTTTCGAGGTTGTAAAAAAACGAATAATAGCCCGTTTGGATAGTTTGGTGATGGAGCATGAAAAAGATTCGGATTCTTTCAGAGAGGATGTTCTTTTAGATACGATATTATAAAGCTATGTTTTTCAGAGATATAATAGGACAAGACGATATAAAGCGACAACTGATTCATTCCGTAAAAAGCGGTCGTATAGCCCATGCGCAATTATTTACAGGAAATGAGGGTGTTGGAAAATTTCCGTTGGCATTGGCTTATGCCCGTTATATTCAGTGTACAGATAGACATGATGATGATGCCTGCGGTAAGTGTCCGTCATGCAAAAAGTATAATACATTATTGCATCCTGATTTACATTTTGTGTTCCCTATTGTAAAGAAGGGCAGTAAAGAGACGGTTTGCGATGATTATATAGCCCAGTGGCGAGCATTTGTCTGCGAGGACGGGTATTTTAATTTGGGGCAGTGGCTTTCATTTATAGGAGCGGGTAATGCACAAGCCATGATTTATGCGAAAGAGAGCGATGAAATTATCCGGAAATTAAATTTGAAGACTTATGAATCGGATTATAAAGTTATGATAGTCTGGTTACCTGAGCGGATGAATGAAACTTGTGCGAATAAGTTGCTGAAAATTATAGAGGAACCTTATGAAAATACCGTATTGTTGTTGGTAAGCGATGAACCGGATAAAATATTGAGCACTATTTTGTCTCGCTCGCAGCAGATACAAGTGAGATCTATCCCGCATGAAATTATTGCCCGAGAACTGGTAAATCGGTATGGTTTAGATGAACAAGA
>JAFUKV010000230.1 GCA_017467745.1 Bacteroidaceae bacterium
AAAAAGATATTCTTACCGTCGGTATCGTTACAATCCCGTTCTTATTTGAGGGAGAAAAAAAGATACTGCAAGCGTTAGACGGAGTAGAAGAAATGAGCCAATATGTAGACGCGCTATTAGTTATCAACAATGAGCGTCTTCGCCAGATATACCCCGACTTGCATTTCCTCAACGCTTTCGGAAAAGCGGACGATACGCTTACTACGGCAGCGAAAAGCATTGCTGAAATCATAACGGTAAGCGGATATATCAATTTGGACTTCGCCGATGTTAATTCTATATTGAAAGACGGAGGCGTAGCTATTATGAGTTCCGGATTCGGACAAGGAGAAAGACGTGTGGCCAAAGCTATTGAAGATGCGCTTAACTCACCCCTTCTCAATAATAACGACGTATTCGGCGCTAAAAAAGTATTGTTCAACCTTTACTTCAACAGCAAAAGCCAACTCAAAATGGAAGAGATGAGCGAGGTTCATGATTTCATGTTGAAATTCGGCAAAGACGTAGAAGTTATATGGGGTGCTGCCGTTGACGAAACATTAGAAGATAATATCAAGATTATCATCTTGGCCACCGGATTCGGTATATCCAACTTAGCGGAATCTTCTTCTGATGTTAGCAAATCGGGACGTAAAGACAAAACAGAAGAATCGAAAAAAATCGAAACGATGTACGGCGATGATTCGGTAAAAGATCTCGAACGAGCAAAAGCTCGCGCCTCGTTCGTAATACTGACACCCGAACAAATGGACGACGATGCGTTACTCGACCTGATAGACAAATCGCCTACATATAATCGGGAGCCTCAATTTTTATCTAAAATTCAACACATATCGACACCCTCGACAGAGACAGCCCCTGCGGCTTCTTCATCGCCGGCAGACGGTATTATCCGATTTTAAAAGAATAAGTAAACTAATTAAATAGATTATTACAATGAACTTGTACGATCAAATCAGCGATGACATAAAAAAAGCCATGTTGGCAAAAGACAAAGTCAGACTGAGCGCACTGCGCGGAATAAAAAAAGAATTTATCGAAGCAAAAACAGCAAAAGGCTCCGAAGGAGATTTGAACGAGGAAGCCGCTATAAAGATTTTACAAAAGATGGTAAAACAACGTAAAGACAGCGCTGCTATTTACCAACAACAAAATCGACCCGAATTAGGAGAAAGCGAATTGGCAGAAGCCGCCGTAATCTCTGAATACCTGCCCAAACAAATGAGCGAAGAAGAATTAGAAACCGCATTGAAAGCTATTATTGCAGAGGTCGGCGCATCTTCGGCCAAAGACATGGGAAAAGTCATGGGTGTTGCCGGAAAACAATTAGCCGGAAAAGCAGAAGGCCGAGCTATCTCGGCAAAGGTGAAAGAATTGCTCGCTTAAATTTACAATTATGCTCACACTAAACACAATAAAAGAAAATCCAGAAGAGGTCATACGCAGACTGGCCGTAAAAAATTTCGATGCAACCGAAATCATCGGGAAAGTGCTTGAATTAGACAAGACCCGCCGCAACACACAAGCCTCCTTAGATAGCAGCTTGGCAGAACTGAAAACATTGTCAGCCTCTATCGGTCAACTTATGAAAGAGGGCAAAAAAGAAGAAGCGGAAGTCATTAAAGCGAAAACAGGAGAAATAAAAGAGACAAACAAATATCTGGAAGCAGCAATGAAAGCGGCCGAAACAGAAATAACGGATATTCTGTTAACCGTTCCAAACATGCCTTGCAATGCCGTTCCTCCCGGGAAAGGCGCAGAAGATAACGTTGTCGAAAAAATGGGAGGCACCGTTCCCGAACTTTCAACGGATGCTCTCTCCCACTGGGATTTAGCAAAAAAATACAATTTAATAGATTTTGAATTAGGCGTAAAAATTACCGGAGCCGGATTCCCTGTGTACAAAGGAAAAGGCGCCCGGTTACAACGTGCTTTGATCAATTTCTTTCTCGAAAAAGCCCGTAATGCAGGTTACGAAGAGATACAGCCGCCTTATGTGGTAAACGCTGCTTCTGGTTATGGAACAGGGCAATTACCCGACAAAGAAGGCCAGATGTACCATTGTAACGAAGACGACTTATATCTTATTCCGACAGCCGAAGTTCCGGTAACCAATATTTACCGAGACACGATTCTGAATGAAGCCGATCTGCCCATCAAAAACGCGGCATATTCCGCATGCTTTCGTCGTGAAGCAGGTTCATACGGAAAAGACGTACGTGGCTTAAATCGCTTACATCAATTCGACAAAGTAGAAATAGTACGTATCGATACGCCGGAGCACTCTTATCAATCGTTAGACGAAATGATAGCGCATGTTGAAAGTTTGGTACAAGACTTGGAATTACCATATCGTATTTTACGCCTTTGCGGAGGCGATATGAGCTTTACATCGGCCATTACTTTCGACTTTGAAGTATTTTCCGCCGCACAAAAACGCTGGCTCGAAGTAAGTTCCGTATCAAATTTCGAAAGTTATCAAGCCAATCGACTCAAATGCCGTTACAAAAGCGGAGATAAAAAACCGCAATTAGCCCATACATTAAACGGTAGCGCATTGGCTCTACCTCGTATTGTAGCAGCTCTATTGGAAAATAACCAAACTCCGGAAGGAATTCGGATACCGAAGGCATTGATTCCCTATACAGGATTCGATATAATAGATTAATAGGAAAAGGATTTCCTGAACTTGAAAATATTTAAAGAAGAGAGAGATGTTTCCGAATATGAACCGTCCCTCTCTTTGTTCATCAACAACCTATTACAAAGCAAGTGATTTATGAAAACAAAAAATTATCGCATACCTTTGTAAACATAACATTAATAAAAGACATGACACAAGAACTTTTTTCAAATCTACCTTATAAAGTAGCCGACATAACATTAGCCGATTTCGGTAGAAAAGAGATAGAATTGGCAGAAAAAGAGATGCCCGGACTAATGGCTTTACGCGAAAAATACGGAGCGCAAAAGCCTCTGAAAGGAGCACGCATTATGGGTTCATTGCACATGACCATACAAACAGCCGTACTGATTGAGACGCTTGTAGAATTAGGCGCGGAAGTCCGGTGGGCAAGTTGTAATATCTACTCTACACAAGACCATGCAGCTGCGGCGATTGCCGCTGCCGGCGTTCCTGTTTTCGCATGGAAAGGGGAAACATTGGCCGATTATTGGTGGTGTACGCTGCAAGCGTTACGCTTCGGAAACGGAAAAGGACCTAACCTTATCGTAGACGATGGCGGCGACGCTACCTTAATGGTTCACATGGGCTATCGCGCAGAACAAGGTGAAAATGTTCTAAACCCCGACGCCGCTACTGAGGATGAAATAGAATTAGTGAAAATCCTGAAACAGACATTAGATGCGGATAGCAGTTTGTGGAGCCGGATGTTGCCTGAAATAAAAGGTGTTTCCGAAGAAACCACAACAGGGGTACACCGCTTATACCAAATGATGGAAAGCAAAAAATTATTATTCCCGGCATTTAATGTAAACGATTCGGTTACCAAATCGAAATTCGACAACTTATACGGTTGCCGAGAATCGCTCGCCGACGGAATAAAAAGAGCCACCGATATTATGATTGCCGGAAAAGTAGTTGTTGTTTGCGGATACGGCGATGTAGGTAAAGGTTGCGCTCACTCCATGCGAAGCTACGGCGCCCGCGTTATAGTTACCGAAATAGATCCTATATGCGCTTTACAAGCCGCAATGGAAGGATTTGAAGTAACAACAGTAGAAGACGCTCTCCCCGAAGGAGACATTTATGTTACTACTACCGGAAATTGCGATATTATCCGTATCGAACACCTTGAAAATATGAAGAACGGAGCTATCGTATGCAATATCGGGCACTTCGACAATGAAATACAAGTTGAGAAATTAAAACAATATCCGGGTATCCGTTGCCGAAACATCAAACCGCAAGTAGATCAATATTTCTTCCCGCAAGGACACTCCATTTTATTATTAGCCGACGGCCGGTTAGTAAATCTGGGTTGCGCTACCGGACACCCCTCGTTTGTGATGAGTAACTCGTTTACCAACCAGAC